>CAYYND010000001.1:0-5416 GCA_964472845.1 uncultured Lachnospiraceae bacterium
ACCGTGACTTACCGCAAGCTTCTGTACATACTTAAGACCTTTATCGAGCTTCAGAGATGCGGAGTCGAATAGGTGGATAAGGATGTGTACCGCTTCGATGTATATTATAATTCATCAAAAACCAACATTGAGAGATCTACCGTTCTCAGAAGGCTTCGCCAGCAGTGTAAAAACCGAAGGTGAATCCGAGGATGTGCCCCGTGTGAGCTGTGAGCGGTATCGGATACCTTTGTCCCTGACAGGGAGACGGAAAGGAAGACTATGGCAACAGTTTACCATACAGATATATCAAGGCTTTTGAGTATATTGAAAGCCACGGGAAAACAATATGATACCGAAAAAATAACAAAGGCGTTTGAATACGCAAGAGCCTTGCACGAGGGACAGTTCCGCGCGAGCGGAGAGCCCTATATCTCGCATCCTATCGCGGTATCTGAGATAGTTGCGGGACTTGAGCTTGATACCGATTCGATCTGCGCTTCTTTGTTGCACGATACTGTTGAGGATTGCTCTGACAAGACCAACCTTAAGGAGATCGAGAGGATGTTCGGCGCGGATGTCGCCGAGCTTGTCGATGGACTTACCAAAAACGTCGTTATAAACGTCGAGGATAAGGAAGAGGCACACATCGAGAACATTCGAAAAATGCTTCTTGCTATGTCGAAGGACGTAAGAGTTATATTTATAAAGCTCTGCGACCGACTTCATAATATGCGTACTCTTGACGCAAAGCCAGAGCCGAAGCGCAGGATAACCGCGCTTGAAACGATGCAGGTGTACGCTCCCTTAGCGCATAGACTCGGTATGCAAAAGATCAAGCAGGAGCTTGAGAATATAAGTATCTCGTATCTTGACGTTTACGGATATGAAGAGGTCCGTCACCATATTGAAGAGAAATACGGAGAAAGCGTCGGATTTATCGAATCCACACGTGAGGGGATCGCCGAGAAACTGCGCGAGAACAATATAAACTTTCACCTTGAAGGACGTATCAAGTCGGTATACAGCGTTTACCGTAAGATGTTCGTTAAGGGTAAAAGCTTTGATGAAATATATGACTTTTATGCACTTCGTATAATCGTCGATACCGAGCTTGAGTGTTACACGGTGCTCGGTATAATCCACGAGCTTTTCAGATCCATCCCCGGAAGATTTAAGGACTATATTTCAACTCCGAAGCCGAATATGTATCGCTCGATACACACGACCGTTATCGGACGCGACGGTATACCGTTCGAGGTGCAGATAAGAACACGCGAGATGCACCAGATAGCGGAATACGGTGTCGCGGCGCATTGGAAATATAAATCAAATGCCAACGCAGGCGCAGATCTCGATCGCAAGCTCGAATGGATCGCAAGACTCATCGAAACGGACGACACGACAAGAGACCCCGAGGAATTTATGCAGATGCTCAAGGGCGATTTCTTCAGCGACGAGGTTTTCGTGTTTACCCCCAAAGGAGACGTCATAGCGCTTGCTCAAGGTGCTACGGTAATAGATTTCGCTTACGCTATACACTCTGCGGTCGGAAACAAGATGGTTGGCGCGAAGATAAACGGTATGATAGTACCGATTGACAGAGCCCCCGGAAACGGTGATATCGTAGAGATCATCACATCGTCATCCTCAAAGGGACCGAGCCGAGATTGGCTCAAGATAGTTAAGACCGGCGAGGCGAGAGCAAAGATACGTCAGTTCTTCAAGAAGGAAAAGCGAGCGGACAACATAGCCGTCGGTAAAAATATAATCAACACCGAAATGCGCAGATATAACCGTCCGTTTACCGAGGCGCAGAAGAACGAGGTGCTTACGAATATCGCCAAGCGTACGGGATATATGTCGGTCGATGACCTTTATAATATCCTCGGCTACGGCGGTATACCGCTCTCTAAAATAGCCGTTAAGCTTCACGACGAATTTGAACGTATCGTCAGACCCGACGAGTCTGAGGAGCCTGCGATAACCGACGTAGAACAGGTCAAGGTCAAGGAAAAGACCAAGAACACCAAAGCCGGAAGCGGAGTTATCATAGACGGCGAGCAGGGATGTTCGGTCAAATTTGCAAAATGCTGTAACCCTCTGCCGGGCGATAAGATAATAGGCTTCGTTACCAAGGGATACGGCGTGTCGGTTCATAAATGCGATTGTAAGAATGTTTTGCTTGGTCGCGAAAATCCTGAATATTCGGCACGCTGGGTAAAGGCTTGCTGGGAAGAGGGGGCGCTCAATACGCAGAAGGACGTGTATGAGGCAAAGCTTCGTATCGATGCAGAAAATTCAATACGACTTATTGCGGATATAACTATGGCTCTTGCGGATATGAGGGTGTCCATTCTTGAAATAAATTCGCAGAAGCTTGACGACAACAGAATAGTCATCGGACTCAGAGTGGGATGCAAAAATATATCGCACTGTGACTCAATAATCTCAAGGCTCAGAGGACTCAAGGATGTTGTCAATGTAACAAGAGAATAGGATGATTGGAGAAGAAATATGAAAGCAGTACTGCAAAGAGTGACACGAGCCTCGGTAAGCATTGACGGCGAAACGGTCGGCGAATGTTCAAATGGACTTATGATACTTTTGGGCGTTGCCGAGGGCGACACAGAAAATGACGCGGAGATGCTCGCGGATAAGATAATCAAGCTCAGGATCTTTCAGGATGAAAACGGCAAGATGAACCGTTCGGTCAAGGATATCGAAGGTCAGATGCTTATAGTATCTCAATTTACCTTACTTGCAAATTACAGATGCGGCAACCGTCCTGATTTTCTGGCGTCGGCGCATCCCGACGTGGCGGACAAGCTGTATGAATATTTTACGGCTTATATGCGCTCGGCTGGATTTACGGTAGCTACGGGCAGATTCGGTGCCGATATGCAGGTATCGCTTGTAAACGACGGCCCCGTGACTATCGTTATGGATACGGACGTGCTGAAAGCCCCAAAAAAGCCCAAATAAGAAACTATTAGCAAAGGTAGACATACGACGATGAAGCTTAACATAACAGGCAATGGCAGTGTAAACAGATATTACGTGCAGACGCTCTGTATGATATTTTTCCCGGACGCGCATTTTTCGGAGTCCGAGGATTCGGATGACGGCTCTGAGCCGAGATTATTCCTTGACGTTTCCGAGCTCGAGACGGGAGTAAAGGCGCTGGCACGTTTTGAACAGGGCGAAAATTCTGCTGTCGGAGAAGAATACACCGAGTATTCAGCCGAAAGGACAAAGGATCGCACCGCTAAGATAGCAATAGGCGGAGCCGTTATAAAGGCGGCGGGAATCCTGCTTAATTATCAGCCCGTATGGGGAATGCTGACGGGAGTAAGACCCTCTAAGGTGGCGTCGGAAATGCTTGGAAAGGGTTACAGCCGAACCAAGGTGATAAGGACTCTGCGTAACGAGTATTTCGTGATCCCCAAAAAGGCATCCCTTGCCACGGATGTTGCCATAAACGAGGCAAGGCTCATCGGAGAGCCTTCAAAAAAGGATTGCAGCATATACATATCCATTCCTTTTTGTCCGTCGCGGTGTGCATACTGCTCCTTCGTTTCATATACCTCGGGCAAGCTGCTGAGTCTTATTCCCGAGTATCTTGTGAAGCTTTGCGACGAGATAGAGATCATTTCACGCACGGTCAAAAGATACGGACTCAATGTTATGACCGTATACATAGGCGGAGGAACGCCGACGGTGCTTACGCCCCTGCAGCTTGATATATTGCTCTCAAAGATCGGCGAGTGCTTTGATGTTGGCGCGCTCAAGGAATACACGCTTGAATCGGGCAGACCCGAGACCATCACGGCGGAAAAGCTTGCCGTAGCCATCTCTCACGGTGTTACGAGAATAAGCGTCAATCCGCAAACGCTTTCCGATTCCGTGCTTGAAAAGATAGGCAGACGTCATACGGTAGATGATTTTTACCGTGCTTATGACATAGCGCTCGAAAGCGGAATAAAATGTATCAACACGGATCTTATAGTCGGGCTTCCGGGAGATAATTTCCCGATGTTTGCCAAAACTATGGATAAGATCCTTTGTATGAAACCGCAGAATATAACGGTACATACCTTTTGCGTAAAAAAATCCGCAGATATACTCAAGAGCGGAACCAATATCTATTCGATCGACGGCGGGGACACGGGGAAATGCGTCGATTATTCTCAGATCAAGACCGTTAAGGCGGGATATACGCCGTATTATATGTACAGGCAAAAAAAGACCGTCGGTAATTTTGAGAACGTAGGATTTGCCCTCCCGGGATATGAAGGGCTTTACAACGTGTATATGATGGAAGAGGTACACTCAATATTCGCGGCAGGCGCGGGCGCCGTCTCAAAGCTTGTCGACTATAAGAGATCCGGAGAGGGAAAAACTCAGATATCAAGATTTTTCAATCCCAAGTATCCTTATGAATATCTGTCAAAGACATTTGACGAGAATAATCTGAGAACGATAGAGTCATTCTTTGAAGGGGACGGGATCATCTGACCTGCCGAGATAATATTCACTTTATCCCAAAGGAGGGAGATATATGTATGATCCACAAAAAACATTTAAAAATACGGAAGAGATAAGACGCTTTGTAAGGGCGTGTGATGAGGAATTCGAAAAGAGACTCAGCCTTGCGGTCGATGCGGTAAGACGCACCGAGGGTCTTAAGCTTATAGCTCTCTCGGGTCCTACCTGCTCGGGTAAGACGACTCTTTCTAAAAAGCTCGTGTCGGATTTTGCCGAATACGGCAGAACCGTTCACGTGATCTCAATTGATAATTTTTACTATAACAGGGAATACCTCGAGGAAAGATCGAAAAAGCTCGGTTACGATACCGTGGACTACGATTCCATAGACACGATAGATTTTGAGGAGCTGAGCGAATGCGTCAGCGAAGTGTTTACTGACGACGAGACACTTGTGCCGATATATGATTTCAAATCGGGCAAGACGGTGGGGTTTGAGCATATCGCTTATACCGACGGAGAGATATTTATTTTCGAAGGCATACAGGCGGTGTATCCGGAGATAAGTGCGCTGTTCAAGGGACATCCGCACAGCAGTGTTATGATCAGACCTACCTCTCCAATATGCTACGGCGATGTTTGCTTCGAGCCTGACGAGATAAGGCTTTTGAGACGTCTTGTAAGAGATTACAAGTTCCGCGCATCCTCACCGGAGAAGACTTTTGATATGTGGTCGGGCGTGCGCAAAAATGAGGAACAGAATATTTTTCCGTATATCGAGAGCTGCAACATAAAGATAGATTCGACTTTGCCGTATGAGATAAATATGCTCAAGCCTTATCTTGAGAAGATACTTCACTTGGTGGATGAAAAGAGTGAACACTACGCCAAGGCGCAGGGAATACTTGAGAAGCTTCGGGATATTCAAGGAATAAGCGATGCTTATATC
>CAYYND010000001.1:5426-63653 GCA_964472845.1 uncultured Lachnospiraceae bacterium
GTAGAGCGAATCCGCGCCGCTTATATCGGCGCGGATTCGCTCTACCACGAGTTTGTAGGATGACAGATAATATACGAGCATAAGGAAATATAAAAATGGCTGAAAAAATATTATTTAAAAACGCACGGCTTGCAGACAATACCGTAACCGATGTGTGTGTCAACGGAGCGTATATAGATAAAGTGGGAGCTATGTCGCCCGACGCGGCGACGGATTGCGGGCGTGTGATAGATTGTAAGCAAAATCTGCTCATCCCGGGCTTCTATAACGCACACGGGCATATCGCTATGACACTTTTCAGGGGCTACGGCGAGGGGCTTCCGCTTGACAGATGGCTGAGCGAAAAGATCTGGCCCGCAGAGGACAGAATGGATGCTCGCGTGGCTGAATGCGCCGCATACCTTTCCGCCGCGGAAATGATAAGAAACGGCACGGTGTCGGCTTCGGATATGTATATGTTCAGCTTCGAGATGGCACGTATTATGGGCGAGAGCGGTATGAAGGCGAATATCTCGCGAGGCGTCGTCTCATTTGATCCGAACGAAGATCCCACAAAGTCCGTGCGTGTCAGAGATTCGATAGAGCTTTTTGAAAAATATAACGGTTTATATGACGGCAGGATAAAGATAGATCTCAGTATTCACGGGGAATATACCAACTGCGAGCCTATGTGCCGATACATTGCAGAGCTTGCAAGTAAGTATCACACGGGAATTCAAGTGCATCTTTCGGAGACCGAGAAAGAGCACATCGAAGGCATCGGAAGGCGCGGTGTAACGCCCACCAAATTCTTCGAGGCGTGCGGAGTGTTTGAAAATCGGACTGCCGCCTCCCACTGCGTTTGGGTGAGCGACTCGGATATAGATATACTTGCAAGGAATGGCGTTTTTGTCGTCCATAACCCGGTCAGCAATTTGAAGCTCGGAAGCGGTATTATGCCGCTCGATAAGATGCTTAAAAGCGGAATATGTGTCTGTCTCGGAACGGACGGTGCATCATCCAATAATTCGTTGAGCGTTCTTAAGGAGCTTCAATTTGCGGCAATTCTCCATAACGGTGTAAACAGACGCACGGATACGGTAAATGCTGCAGATATGCTTGCGCTTGCCACAAGAAACGGTGCTCTCTGCCAAGGGCGAGAGGATTGCGGGCTTATCGCGCCAGGGTATCGTGCCGATCTTGTTTTGATAGATCTTGATACGCCTCATAATATTCCTTGTCACGATCCCATGTCGGCATTGTGCTATAATGCCGAAAACAGCGATGTGCTTATGACGGTTTCGGACGGCAGGGTGCTTTACGAAAACGGCGAATACAAGACGCTTGACGTTGAAAAAATAAGATACGACGCGAGATCTGTTTTCGGAGAATTTTTTGCAAACTGACATACCGTCATTTATCACCTCTCTGTCTGCATATACTGTATCAGTATTTTGTGGTACGGAGGTGGAATGGTGTCGAATTTAAACAATAAGGAAGCGCACAAGACGAGCCTTATGGGCGGAGCGGCAACGATAGGTATGTCCGTTATAGTTGTAAAGATCATAGGATTACTTTATAAGATCCCGCTTATGAAGTATCTTGGCGCGGAGGGAATGGGGTATTTTAATTCTGCATACGAGGTATACCTGCTGTTTTGCGTTATAGCCACTGCGGGACTTCCGACCGCATTGTCCATACTTATCTCGCGTGCAAGAGTTGACGGCGATACGCAAGCCTCTCGGCTGACGGTATCGGCTATATATAAAAGATCCCTTATCTCATTTGCGTTTATAGGTGCGTTCGGAGCTGTGCTGCTTACCGTGGCTTCGGGAGTATTTGCAGAGATCATAGGAAATTCCGGGGCGTCAAGATCGATATCGGCTATCGCACCTTCGATACTGTTTATTTGTGTTATAAGTGCGCTGAGGGGCTATTTTCAAGGGCACGGAGATATGAAGAGAACCGCTATCTCTCAAGTTATAGAGGCGGCGGCAAAACTTTTGCTCGGGCTTTCCTTTGCACTCGGAGCACTCAAACGTGGCAAGAGTCTTGAGGAGACGTCGGCTTTTGCCGTGCTCGGTATCACGGTGGGAACCGTGCTCTCGTGTGTATATCTGATCATCTCGAAGATAGCGTTTGATCGCAAAGACCGCGCCTATGTGTCCGATACGATCCGAGAGCGGTCGGTAGCTTGTGCCGACGGGATCAGCTCCGACGGGATCGGAGTCGATGGTATCGGAGCCGAAAAGATCGGGCACGAGCTTTTGAGGATCGCTGTTCCGATAACGCTCGGCGCGGCGGTAACAAGCATAACAAGACTGTTCGATACGGGGCTCATTATGCGCAGACTTCAGTCGATAGGATATCCCGAAAGCGTTGCAAACGCTATGTACGGAAGCTTTTCGACCTTAGCGTTGCCGTTTTCAAATCTGGCGCCCTCACTGATATCCGGAGTTGCATTGACGCTCGTGCCTTTACTTTCTTCTTCGGTAAAGCGAGGCGCTCTCAAAGAGCAAAAAAACATTCTCGAGGGTGCTTTCAGACTTACATTCATCTTCGCCGTGCCTGCCTCGTTCGGCATTTCGGCATTTTCAAAGCAGATACTGTCGATCATTTACGGTGCTGAAACCGATGCTGTCGAAATATCCGCACCGCTTTTGTCGGTGCTTGGGATATCCGTGCTGTTTGCGTGCCTCATAACGACTTCAAACGCCGTATTGCAAGCCTACGGGAAGGCATCAAAACCGATAATATCAACTCTTATCGGCGCGGCGGTCAAACTTGTCAGCGGATATATACTTATCGGAATACCGAGCATTAATATTATGGGCGCACCGATAAGTACGCTTCTGTGCAATTTAGCCGTGCTGATGACGAATTATTACTACATATGCAGATACGCCAACGTATGTGAGTGTGTTGTACCGTCCGAGCGAATACTTGATTCGGCAATCAGAACTGCGGTCTCGGGGGCGGCAGCGGTCGGACTCTCTCTGCTTGTTTATACCGTGCTCAACGGCGTAACGCACAGCGTTACACTTTCAACGCTTGCGGCGATATTGGCGGCGGTGGCGGCGTACTTTTTCCTGATATTTGCGGTTTCGGCGGTCGCAAGAGAGGATATTCTTATGCTTCCGCTCGGAAATAAGCTTGCAAGGCTTTTACCCGACAAAAAGCGAAAAGCTAAGGCTTTGCCACGCGAAAAAGCCAAAATATAAAATCAATAACGATCTTAAGGTGCCGAGTCGAAAAAATCGAGCTCGTTACGGAAAGGAACGGTCATAAAAATGAGGATAGATAAATTTTTAAAGGTATCAAGAGTTATAAAGCGCCGTACCGTTGCAAACGACGCGTGCGACGCCGAGCATGTCTCCGTAAACGGCAGGCAGGTCAAAGCCTCTTATAACGTAAAAGAGGGCGACATCGTAGAGATAACCTTCGGTCAGAGAACGCTCAAGCTTCGGGTGCTTTGCGTAAAGGACAGCGTGGCAAAAAACGACGCCTCGTCTCTTTATGAGATAATTCAGTGATCTTTTTCGCGGAAGGTTCTTTTCGCAGAACCCTTTTTGAAAAAAGGGTTCCGCACCTCCCAAAAACTTTAAAAGAACTTTTTGCTTTTTTTCTGTAAAGTTTTTTGGCTCCGCCTTTTTTTAAAAAGCGGAAAGATCTTTTCGCAGAACCCTTTTTGAAAAAAGGGTTCCGCACCTTCCAAAAACTTTAAAAGAACTTTTTGCTTTTTTTCTGTAAAGTTTTTTGGCTCCACCTTTTTTTAAAAAAGCGGAAAGATCTTTTCGCAGAACCCTTTCTGAAAAAAGGGTTCCGCACCTCCCAAAAACTTCAAAAGAACTTCTTGCTTTTTTTCTGTAAAGTTTTTTGGCTCCACCTTTTTTTCAAAAAAGGTGGAAAAATCTCCAACACAACCTATCTCCCTTTACACCATATTATGTAATATTTTATTTTCCAACGGCATATATTTTATAATGACAAAGTATAGTCAGTAAAAAGGAGGATATCTTGCCGTGTCGGAAAGTAATGCGTACAGAGATGCGAGGCAAAATAATATGTCGGAGGAGAAGCATCATTCATTTTCAATAACGGACAGAGCGCATATGGAAATATCGGGAGTCATAGATGTGCTGAGCTTTGACGAGAATTCGGTGTCTCTTGTGACCGAACTCGGATCGCTTGAGATCGACGGCGACGGACTGCATATCTCCGTGCTTGATGTGGAAAAAAAGAAGGTAGTGCTTGATGGGAAAGTAGATTCGGTGTATTATGGTAATGACGCAGTCAAGAAGGACGGCTCGGATAAGGGCTTTTTCTCAAGGCTTTTACACTGAGCTTGCGGATAGGACGGTAGACCGAAGTGGAGATATCACCTTATCTGCTTGCGAAGATGCTCGCATATTCCTTTCTGCTCGGGGCGGGGCTTGGCGTGCTGTACGATGCTTTCAGAATTTTCCGTATCCTCAGCGCGACGGGCAGTGTATCTGAATGTGACGGCAAAGGATACGATGGAGTTATGCTGAGCTTGCCGCCGCCCATGAGCGGCGTGTTCGGAAAAAAGCTAAAGCCGTTTTTTGTGCCCGCTTCGGGGTCAAGGAGTCGGGCGGGAAGCGTTATTTGCGGAATTCTTTTGTTTTTTGAGGACATACTGTTCTTTGCGGTTTGCGGTTGTGCGGTATCCGTTCTTATATACTATACCAATGACGGAAGATTTCGCTTGATGGCGGTCGTCGGAGTATTCGTCGGATTTTTGCTTTACTACCTTACGGTGGGGCGACTCGTTTTGTCGGCGGCTCGTTTTATCTGCTTTGCGATACGCGCGGTGCTCACCTATTTAACGCTTGCGTTTGTGACCCCATTTGCGTATCTGTTAAAAGCCGTGCGGTACGCCGTGACTCGAACGGTAGGTAGGATACGAGCCGTATACGTCAGAAAAAAGAATAAAAAATATGACAGATCGGTCAGAGATGCACTGAGGCTTGAAGCCGAGCGCGGCTTTTTGTATTTTGGTATTACCGATAATTATGAGAATAAGAAAGTTAAGATCAAGGAGAAAAGAAAATGCGTAACCAAGAAAAAACAACATCAAAAAACGTAAGCTTATTGCTCATAGTACTCGCCACGGTCACCGTGGCAGTGGCAATTATTCTGCTCGTCTCGACTATGATGAAATATCAGGATCGTATGGAGCAGATAGATCAGCTCAGGGCTCAGAAGGACGCGCTTGAGAATAGGGTAGAGCAGCTTGAGGATGAGCTTGATGCTGCGGTAGATGACGATTACATAGCCTCGGTGGCGCACGACAAGCTCGGTATGTATTATCCCGACGAGGTCATCTACTACGATGGAGAGTCAAAGGAGACCGAAACAACATCCAAATAAAAAACAACGGATATCCTTGTGCGGGGTATCCGTTATTTTTGGCTGAGATATATTTTCTTGAGGCTCTGCCTCAAGCTCCGCAAATTGAAACCTCAAAAAGCTTCAAGCAATTTATTGGAGCTACTTTCGGCAAAGTTTTTGGAAGTCCCGGAAACACTTTTTCAAAAATAAGCGATGAATTTCTTGTTTGAAGTTTTTTGGCTCCACCTTTTTTCAAAAAAGGTGGAAAATTTTCTTTCTGATGTGCCAAGCTGAGCCTCGCATAGCGTCAAGCATCAAGACTGTATCCGTGACCGTCAAACACTATCTTTGTTTCGTAGAACTTTTTTGATGCGTTTATAAGGTGCAGGGCGTCCTTTGTGCCCGCGGTCTCGTATGCGGAGTGCATAGAGAGCTGAGCGAGACCGATATCGACCGTGTTGAGCGAGACCTTTGTGTTTGATATGCTTCCGAGCGTCGACCCACCGGGCATATCGGAACGGTTGTTGTAGGTCTGACAGGGAACATTGGCGGAACGGCATATTTCACCGAAGATAGCCGCCGAAAGCGCATCTGTCGTATATCTCTGGCTTGCGTTGTACTTTATAACTATGCCGCCGTTGAGCGCGGGGGCGTTCATACCGTCCGAAAGCTCGGGATGATTTGGGTGCTTTGCGTGTCCGTTATCGGCAGATACCATAAACGACGAGGGAAGCATACGGCAAAGCTTAGTATCGTAATGCGCCGCTATCCTTGTAAGCACATCGAAAAGGAAGGTGGACGCCGCGCCCTGTTTGGACTCGCTTCCCGTTTCCTCGTTGTCAAACGAGCACCATACAGGAACACATCTCGCACTTTCCGCTCCGACAAATCCCATAAGAGTCGAATACGCGCACATAAGGTTGTCTATTCTCGGAGATCCGAAAAATTCACCTTCGGCTCCCATAACGGCACCGGGAGTGCGGCAGTAAAGATAAAGGTCTGCGCTGATGAGATCTTTGCGTTCAACGCCTGCGGATTCGGCAACCAGATCATAGATGCTCCTCTCGCCCTCACATTTGAAGAGCGGCAGTGTATCCGTTGCGGGATTGTATTTGTAGCCGTCATTCATCGCACGGTTCATATGAATGGCGACATTCGGGATTACGAGAAGATCTCTGTCAACATTTACGGTAACGGGAATGATCCTTCCGTCCTTGCGCACCACGGCTCTCCCGGCAACCGACAGGGGTCTGTCAAACCAAGAGGAGATTATCATACCGCCGTATTTTTCTGTGTTGAGCCTTGTGTATGCTCCGCTTTCCGCCTCGCATTGACTTTTGAGCTTGAAGCTCGGTGAATCGGTATGGCTCGCGGTTATCATAAACGACTGCGCCTCTTCCGGGATCCTGAAGGCTATGATGCTCGACATATTTCTCGTAACGTAGTATTTTCCTCCGGATACGAGCTGCCACTCATCGCCCTCATTTAATTTTTTATAACCCTTACCCTTGAGCATCCTTGAGACACTTTCAACTGCGTGAAATGCCGTCGGCGATGACTCAATGAATGAAATAAGATCCTTTGTTGTATTTACGTAAATTGTATCCATTGTATATTCCTCGTTTTAATTTGCTTTAAGCTTTAATCTATGTAGGGATTTTCCTTCATCAGCGTCTTCATAGTCTTGATCGTGTGATTGATCTTTTTTGAATGGAATATCGACGACCCCGCAACGACTATGTTTGCCCCCGATGAGGAAACGAGCGCGATATTATCGAGCCCTATACCGCCGTCGACTTCGATATCAAGCTCAATGCCACGCTCCCTTACGTACCTGCGCAAGGAATGAACCTTGTCAAGCGTCGCAAGTATAAGCTTCTGACCACCGAACCCCGGCTCGACCGTCATTACAAGTACCATATCTACCTCATCAAGGATCGGAAGCACGACATTCCAAGGCGTGTTAGGTGATATTGCAAGTCCTGCCTTGACATCTGCCTCCTTGATCTTCCTTATTACGGAATACGGATCGTCACAGCTCTCGTAATGCACGGTTATGATATCCGCTCCTGCTTTAATGAAATCGTCAATGTATCTTTCAGGATCCTTTATCATAAGGTGAACGTCAAATATCAGCGAGCTGTGCTTGCGAAGCGCGGAAATGATCGGCGCACCGAAGCTTATGTTCGGTACGAACATTCCGTCCATAACGTCAAGATGAAGATAGCCGGCGCCACCTTCCTCGACCTTGGCAACGTCCTCGGCAAGCCTTGAAAAATCCGCGGAGTATCGACGGTGATATATAATTCTGTAACATACTGAACATCTCCTCTGTATCAATATTCAAAAATATTTTTTGACTTTTTTCTTCAATATATGATAAAAAATGCTAATCCCTGCATATAATGATATCGTAGTGATATTTTGTTTATCAAGGTTCGCATAAGCGCCTCGGGAAGGGAATTTGATAATATCCGATAAATGTGCGGGGAAGTGGGAGAGTGTAGTCCCGAGGGCTTGTGCTTTATATATATATCGGCGTAAGAGATCTTATGCCGATCTTATTTTGACTCAATAATGCACACCGCCTGTGCCGCGATTCCGAGTCGCTCGCCCGTAAATCCGAGCCCTTCTTCGGTCGTTGCTTTTACATTTACGCAGTCTACATCAACCGAAAGCGCTTCCGCTACGTTGCGGCGCATAGCCTCAATATATGGTGCAAGCTTGGGTGCTTGCGCGATCACGGTTATGTCGATATTCGATACACGAAATCCCTTTTCGGCTATTATCTCATCTACACGGCGCATAAGCATAAGGCTGTCGGCACCTTTGTAGTTCGGATCGCTGTCGGGAAACTGCCGTCCTATGTCGGGACACGCGGCGGCGCCGAGTATGGCATCCATAGCGGCGTGTGCGGCAACGTCGGCATCCGAATGACCGAGAAGCCCGTGCGAATGAGGTATCTCCACGCCGCAAAGAATAAGCTTTCTTCCCGTAACAAGACGGTGTACGTCATATCCTGTTCCGATCCTTATTGCCATTACGGTTCCTCCCTTGATGCGCGAGACTTGAGTATTGCCTGTGCATATATGATATCTTCGGGTGTTGTGATCTTGATGTTTTCTTTTCCGCATTCGACCGTGAAGACGCTTCTGCCGATGGCTTCGACAAGAGAATTGTCGTCGGTTGCTTGCCGTCCCACCTCGAGCGCGTTGTACGCCGCCGCACGATATAGATTTATTTTGAATATCTGCGGGGTCTGCGCAAGCCATACCTCATCGCGAGGTACCGTCTCGGTGATAAATCCCTTTGACACGCGCTTGACGGTATCCGATGCGCGCGTTGCCGCAGTTGCCGCATCATATCTGTAAGCTTCTCGCGCGACCTCGTTTATCATTTCAGGGGTGGTAAGACAGCGTGCGCCGTCCGCGATTGCGACAAAATCCGCTTTGTCGCTGATCGCCTCAAGTCCTTTTATTACGGAAAGCTGACGGGTCTTGTCGCCCGTGACTATTTTTGAAAGCTTTGATATTGAGTATTTTTCTTTGAATTCCTCGTATATTGCTCTATCTCCGTCCCGACAAACGACTATTATCTCGTGTATCGATCGGCTCTGCTCATACGCGAGCAGAGAGCGCACTACAACGGGCGCGCCGCACAGGTCAATAAACTGCTTGGGAACATCTCCACCCATTCTCGATGAATTGCCCGCGGCTACGACTATGGCACTTGTGAAATATCGCGGATCATCCTTTCCGAATACAGTGCGGATAAGGCTCGCGAGCTTGCCGGCTTGACTCATGGCCGTTTATCTCCTTTCGATAAGTTCGATATACATTTTATATCCGAATTGCCCGATATCGGTGCTTATTCGTTCTCGTATTTCATGAGCATATCGATCCTTGTCTGATGCTTTCCGCCTTCAAATTCGGTATCAAGATAGGCGTCAACGATATCAAGTGCCAGACCTTTGCCGATAACGCGCTCGCCGAAGCACAGCACGTTTGCGTTGTTATGAAGTTTAGTGAGTCTTGCACTGTAAGTATCCGAGCAAACGGCGGCGCGTATGCCCTTGTGCTTGTTGGCAGCCATAGACATACCGATGCCTGTTCCGCAAATCAGAATACCGCATTCACATTCGCCGCTCTGTATCTTTTGGCAAACGGCGTGTGCATATTCGGGATAGTTGCAGCTTGCGGTCGAATGTGTGCCGACGTCGATGCAGTTGTAGCCTTTGCTTTTGAGATGCTCGATGACGGCAAGTTTCAGATCGTACGCCGCGTGATCGCAGCCGATAGCTATGGGTCTTGATGTTTTCATTATATTTTTTCCTTTCGGTGTTTTGTTTTCAGAACTTGGTCTTTACTGTTGCGATTGCTCTGCTTGACGCGCGAGTTGTTCGGCTCTCGTGCGTTCGGCTTGCGACGGTCGCAGATATACGGGAGAGAGTCCCTTATCATCGGTGCGATCTCCGCATCTGTATTGCTTAAGACCGCACATAGCTACCGAATATCCGCTCTGATATATCAGCGGCTCAGGAGTTTTTTGGGGCTTTACGGTCTTTAAAAGCTTGCGTGTGATGTCATATCCGTCACCGCAAAGATATATGGGGAGAGCGGAATATTTTTCGAGAAGCTCGACCTCAAGCTCGTCGACGGTGATCAGCCTGTCCTCGGTGAGGCGTTCAAGCACGCCGCTCTTGACGGAGAACAGCGCGTTGTAGACCTGACCTCGACGTGCGTTCATCACGGGGCAGATCAGGGCTTCTCCCGAAATAAGTTCGAGATTGTGAGCAAGCGCTTCAAGCGTAGATACGCCGATGCAAGGCTTTTGTCTGCCGAATGCAAGCCCCTTTATTGTTGCCGTGCCTATCCTTACCCCGGTAAATGAGCCGGGACCTGCCGAGCAGACGAACAAATCGATCTCCGAAACGGTCAGGTGCGCTTGCTTCAGCACGGATTCTATCATAGGCAGCAGAGTCTCACTGTGCGTGTTACCGTTGTTTACCGTGTATGATGATATAAGCCGTTCGTCTTCGCATAACGCTACGGCGGCAGTTACTGCGGTACTGTCAAGTGCAAGTATGTACATCTTGTGTTTCCTTTCACGAGCATATTTTATTCGGATACGAGCTCGACGGTTATGCGCCTTTGATCCGCATCGCCTTGAAGCTTTTCTATCATTATTTTGATATAGCGTTCGGGCAAAGCGTAAGGAATGTTTTCACTCCATTCTACAACGCAGAGCGCCCTGTCCGCTTCGCAGGCGGAAAGGTAGTCGTAAAATCCGATGGAATAAAGATCGTCGTCATCCGCGATACGATACATATCAAAGTGATAGAATGGTATCTTGTCGCTTTTATATTGATTTACCAGCGCAAAGGTAGGGGAGCGTACAGAGGACGTTGGCGAGATCACGGATGCGATGCCGCGCGTAAATGCCGTCTTTCCGACTCCGAGGTCGCCGTATAGAGCTAAAAACAATGGCAAGCGGCTTTTTTCTTTCAACAAAAGCTCCGCGAGCTCAGCGCCGATTGCCTCGGTCTCCTCTGTGCTGTGAGTATTCGTGTTTATCAGTATCTTGTTCATATGCTACCTGTCTTGATGCTTTTGAAAATAATTATACATCGTAATTATATCACACAAAAGTTGTTTTGTAAATAGCAATCGATGCTTTTTAGATGGTTTATAGCGAATGTTTTCGCACACAAAAAGCCTTCAGACTGCTCCGATCTCGCAGATCAGTCCGAAGGCTCGATAAATTCAACTCTTTTTTCTGTCCTTAACGCTCTCGCGGCTTCCGTCGGGACGCTCTATCACGGTGTTGTCAAGTATCCCTCGGAGCGATGCGCGAAATGCAAGTACATATTCCTCGCGAAGCGTTGCTTGCTCCTGCTTTTCTGCCGGAGTCAGCCCCTCAGCCTTTGCCTTTCGCGCGAGCTCGTTTATCCTGTCAATTTTGCTTTGTTCCATCTTTTTAAATATCCTTTTCGGTATCGTTCTGCACCGCTCCGTATCAATCGACCCTCATCTGCATAGAAAGTACCACACTGCGGCAAACAGAGCCGCTTGAAGTACTATGATCGCGGGTATGCCTATCATAAAGCTTTTGTGCCTGGTCTTGTGCCGTATTAAAAGCATCGTCAGAAGCATAGCGACCGAGCCTCCGAGTGCGGAAAGCATAAAAAGCGTTGCCTCGGGTGTGCGGTGCTCGGGGAGCTTCTTAGCCGCTATTTTGTCATAGCAGGTGACGGTGAATGAGATAAACGATATGACGGCAAGGTAAATGTACGGCGCATATTTAATGATCTGTTCCATATTTTTCGTGCGTTTCTCGGTGCTCGGCGCCGCGTTTATTTTTTGAAGCTGTCGCGCAGACCGACTATGCGGTTAAATGTGCTTTCGTGCTTTGTGTCCTTGCAGAAATATCCCACACGGACGAATTGGAAACGCTCTCCGTCAGCGGCATCCGCCAACGCAGGCTCTATCTTGCAGCCTTCAAGCTTTATTGCAGAATTGGGATTGAGGTGGTCGTTGTATTCACTGCTCGGAACCGTACGCATATCTCTTTCGGAGAACAGAGGCTCATAGAGCATAACTGTCGCTTCCTTGGCGTATTTTGCACTTAACCAATGGATAGTGCCCTTGACCTTGCGGTCGGTCGGGTTCCCGTTACGTACCTCAAGATCGGCAGTACAACGGATCTCGGTCACATTGCCCTCGGCATCCTGTATGACCTCTTCGCATTTTATGATATATGCGCCCATAAGACGAACCTCGGCACCCGGCTTGAGCCTGAAGAACTTCGGAGGCGGAACGAGCGCGAAGTCCTCGCGGTCGATATAGATCTCGCGCGTGAAGGGAAGTGCCCTCGTACCCGATCCTTCCTTGGAAGGATTGTTGGGGAGATCAAAGTACTCTTCTTTGTCTTCGGGATAGTTGGTTACTACCACTTTGACGGGATCAAGTATTGCTATCCTTCTGTCTGCGTCTGAGTTGAGCTCCTCGCGGATGCAGGATTCAAGCATTTCTATATCAACAAGGCTGTCTGCCTTTGAAACACCCGCACGTTTGACAAACTCAAATATCGACGTGGGGGTATATCCGCGTCTGCGAAGCGCGCAGAGCGTCGGAAGTCTGGGGTCGTCCCAACCGTCAACAAGCTCGTTTTCTACGAGATAGCGCAGATATCTCTTGCTCATTACCGTGTTGGTAACATTCAGACGCGCAAACTCTCTTTGCTTCGGGCGAGGATCAAATCCGATGTTCTCGATGACCCAATCATAAAGCGGACGGTGATTTTCAAACTCAAGCGAGCAGAGCGAGTGCGTTATGCCTTCGAGAGCGTCCTGTATGGGATGTGCAAAGTCATAGAGCGGGTAGATGCACCATTTGTCGCCCTGACGGTGATGCGAAACGTGAACGATTCTGTAAATTGCGGGGTCTCGCATATTCATATTGGGAGATGCCATATCGATCTTGGCACGGAGCGTTTTGCTTCCGTCCGGAAATTCTCCGTTCTTCATTCTCTCGAAAAGCTCAAGGTTCTCTTCAACGGAGCGATCACGATACGGGCTGTTCTTGCCGGGCTCGGTAAGCGTCCCTCTGTACTCACGAAGCTCGTCCGCGGTAAGATCGCAAACGTACGCCTTGCCCTCTTTTATAAGCTTTATTGCGTATTCATAGCATTTGTCAAAATAGTCCGATCCGTAGAAGATGCCGCCGCTCGGAACGGCACCGAGCCAACAAAGATCCTTGTAGATGGACTCAACGTATTCGTTGTCCTCTTTGGACGGGTTGGTATCGTCATAGCGGAGATTGAAGAGCCCTCCGTACTTTTTGGCTGTTTCAAAGTTTATCCATATAGCTTTTGCGGAGCCTATATGAAGGTAACCGTTGGGCTCCGGGGGGAAGCGCGTGTGTATCTTCAGCTCGGGATTTTCCGCGAGATCCGCGTCGATTATATCGTGTATAAAGTTGCTGTTGCTTTCTTCGTATGCCATAGCATTGATTCCTTTCAATTTTCGGTCGTCCGATAATTTTTCTTCAGCTCAGAGTGTATTCAGCATATCGTCCATTCTCTGAACTACCTTGTCTTTACCTATGATCTGCATTACGGTGTAAAGATCGGGAGCGTTGAGCTTGCCCGTGACCGCAACACGAAGGAACATACTGATATCCGCTATACTGCCTTTGAAGGCACTCGGATCGTTTTTGTATGCCTTCATATCCAATGCAAAGCCGAGCGACTCGGCTACCGTTTTGATCTTTTCAAACCAGGTATTCATATCATCGGCGGGATCATATGTGCTTAAAAATCCTTCGATCGCGGATCTTATATCAGAGGCGTCAAAGCGTGCAAGCTCAGCATTTGCCGACTCCTCGATCTGATAAAATCTGTCAAAGAAAAATCCCATATAAGGCTTTGCGTCTGTCCACACGGCAAGATCCTTGCGAGGCTTTTTGCCGCCTCTGCCGATGGCGAAGACCTTTTTGGCAAGCGTTTCGTTGTTTATCAACTCGTTTGCAAATTCCGCATCAAATTCCTTCGCAAAAGCCGTTACCTTCTCGTAAACCTCATCGGCAGTCATACGAGAGATGACGTTCTTTGAAACGTCGTTGAGCTTGTTGAAGTCAAAGAGACATCCTGATGCCGACATTTTTTTGATGCTGAACGGGAAATCGGTGTACGCCTTGGTCGGATTTTGCATATGCCACTCCTCATAGTTTGAGTTGAGAAGTGTCATAATATATTCGCAAACACATTCGGGTGCGTATCCCATACGCTTGTAATCATCCATATTGGCACCCATATCGCGCTTGGAAAGCTTCTTCTTGTTTCCGTTTTCGTCAAGTCGCATTATCTGCGCGATGTGCATATATTTCGGGAGCTTGAATCCGAGATATTGGAAAAGCTGAATGTGCTTTGCAAGACTTGGCAACCATTCCTCGCCTCTTATTACGTGCGTCGTTCCCATAAGGTGATCGTCTACCGCGTGTGCAAAGTGGTAGGTAGGGATCCCGTCGCTCTTGAGAAGCACAAAATCCTCGTCATTCTCGGGGATCTCAAGCTTGCCTTTGACAAGATCCGTAAACGGGATCTTCTTCTCGGGATCTCCGTTTGAGAGTATGCGAAGTACGAAGGGATTGCCCGCTTTGAGGTTTTCCTCGACCTTTTCGAGGGTGAACTGCCTCTGCTTTTGCAGCTCCTCTTTCTGCTTTGATGCGTCCTCGTGCCAATCCTTGGCTTTTATCTCGGCTTTTTTGTCTACCGCCGCAAGCGCCTCAAGCTCTTCCTTGGTCGTAAAGCAGGGATAAGCAAGCCCCCTCGCTACGAGATCCTTTGCATAAACGTGATATATCGAGCCGCGAAGGCTCTGCTTGTACGGACCGTAGATACCGTGATCGCTTATCTTTCCGTCCTCGCCGAGGATTGCTCCCTCATCGAAACATATGCCGTAATTTGCAAGCGTTTTGATGAGCCCTTCAGCCGCTCCCGGAACCTCGCGCTTGGCGTCGGTATCCTCAATACGGAGATAAAATACGCCTCCGCTTTGATGCGCGAGTCGCTCTCCTACGGTGGTGGGGAAGAGTCCGCCGAAATGCACGAATCCCGTAGGGCTCGGCGCAAATCTCGTTACCTTAGCTCCCTCGGGAAGCGAACGCGGCGGAAATCTCAGTTCAAGCTCTGACGGTGTCTCCGTTACGTTCGGAAACAGCAAGTCCGCAAGATATTTGTAGTCCATATCTGTATATCCTTTCTGTCTGTGTGTAATGTGCGTTATCCTTTTAATGTATTTTAGCGATCGATTTACATATATAATCAATTATATCACAAAGAAGACATATTGTCCATAGATTTTTTGAAAAAACAGCAAAAAAGGGGCTGACACGCGGTCAGCCCCGAATAAATTGTTTAAGATCATCGTACTATCGGCAGATGATCCGTCATCGCTTGTGACTATCAGTTAAAGTTACCCTCGAGCTTAGGCTGGAGTTTTTTGATAGCGCTTGTGATCGTGCTTGCGCTCAGTTTTGCGTCTCTGGTCCAGGAAGATGACTGATTGTTCTTAACGGCATTTCTGAAGGTTACCTGCTTGGATCCGAGATCCTTGTCGAATATACGACCGATATCGAACGAGAGGTTACCTCTGATGATGTCGAACATATGAGCGGATACATCATCCTTGGAGTATCTGAGCTTATAGAGGGTCTCGAAGATAACGGGAGTGAGTGTTCTGTAAGAAGCGGAAGCGAGTGCTTCAAGAACCGCGGCGCCCATCTCGATCGTTCCCTCAACCTTTGCGTAAACGGGAAGTCCGTAAAGTGTTATGGGGTTACCCATAATGGTTACGTAAGGTGTATTTTCATCGTATGTTGGGCAAGGAAGGATGGAGTAAGATCCGGCAAGATCTTTGTTTGATTCAAAAACCTTGAAGGATACTCTTGCACGGTCTATGCAGAAGAGGAGCTTCTCATCTCTGAAGTTAGCCTGATGCCATACGTCGGATGTGTATATACCGTAATCTGTTTCGTGGAGAAGTGTATTGAGCTTTTCAAGTGTGTTCTTGATCTGCTCACTTGCAAATTTATCCGAAACCTTAAGATTTCCGCTTGAATCCTTTTCAACAAGGAGTGCGCCTGTTCCGTAGAACCAGGGGTCGGTGTGGATTCCGCTCGTCATATAGCCGAATATATCGCTTTCGCCTTCCTTAGCGGCAGACTTTTCTCCGTTACCGTCTACATCTCTGTAAACGCTCTGGCAGTATTCTATAAATTTGTCGTATGTCCACTGACGGGATTCAACGAGTGTCTGGGGATGAGGCATATCTTTGTGGAATTCATCAAGCAGTTTGTCGTTGACAAAGCATGTATACATCATATACAGCGCATTGGGGGAGATATCACCCGATGCAAAGTAGAGCTTTCCTTTTACGGTCGTCTCTTGAATAAGGCTGGAAGGCCACCAAGGTTTATCAAAATTTATGTGGCTGCAATCCTCGGAGTTGAGGTTGTAGAGATAGCCCCTTGTTGCACATACGGCGGTCGTACGGGAATAGCTTGCGATAGCATCATATGATCTTTCGCCGTTTACCGCTGCTTTTACCTTATCGGCAAATTCATCGACATAATCCGCATCACCGTTCTGGTATTGGAATTCGATCTTTACGCCGAGACGTTCTTCAACTGTCTTTATACGGTTGTAAAGTGCTTTGAGCGTGATGTTGGAACTGTCATAATCTTCTTCAACGCCGAATTCGGGGTGTTCAACATCTTTCCAAGCGAGGAAAGTGAATGTCTTGTCACCAAAGTCGAGGTTGTCGGGAAGATCGTCCAGAAGGTAACCGTCTTTATCGTGGTCTTCATCGGGCGTACTACTCGAATCGTCTCCACCGACTGAGCCGATGTCTGCGGGATCGTTCGTAGCTTCGGGACCTTTGGTCTGATTATCGGATTCATCGGGAGTCTCGGGATCCTTGACGCAGGCAACAAAGCACGAAAGCATCATGAGGGCTACGAGAGCCAAGCATAAAATTTTGGTAAATGTTTTCTTTGCCATTTCATTTTCTCCTTATTAGTATTTTGGCACTGTTAAGTATAGAATAATAGCCATAGCTTAGTTTATCATATTTTATGCAATTTGTCAATACTTACAAAAAGTTTTTTCTTGTTTTTGAAAAATTATAGCAAGTGGCAACAAGCAGAGCGCACATTAGATAGGCGTGCTTTTTTGCTTAAAAGCCGCGGGATCAGCGGAGCTTCGATAAAAACTTTAATTCCGTCGGCAATAAAGTGAATATAAGCCCGTCTTTGAATACAAAATTATAGTATATGAAAACGGCGGAGCTTGAAGTACGTCGGAAAACAATGTGTTTTTGATATATCTTTGATATGTTTCTTCGATCGCCGCCGAACTGCGCTACCGTATGAAAGGAATGGTAATAAATATGAAAACCTTCGTATACACCGTGAAGGACGAGCACGGCATACACGCACGCCCGGCGGGAGTTCTTATAAGCTGTGCCAAAAAGTTTGCTTCCGATATAAGAATATGCAAAATATCTGACGTGGGTCATGAAAACCGAGAGGAAGACGATGAGGGCAAAATGTGCGGCAAGGAAGCTGACGGAAAGAGACTTCTTTCGGTTATGTCGCTCGGAGCTCGCTTCGGAGACAAGCTTCGCTTTACCGTATCGGGTATAGACGAGAGCGAGGCGGCGGCAGAGCTTCAAAAATGCTGTTACGAAAATATCGGACGGTAGACCGTTTGGAAAGGAACAGAAATTCATATGACGTTATTAAATAAAAACGCCGAGACGAGCTACACTGCCTCAGAGCTGTCCGCCGAGGCAGAGGTGTGCGGCGCTTCGGTGAATGACAGGGTAGCCATCGGAAGACTTCGCTTTCTTAAGGAGCACTTCCACACCGATGCGCCTTCGGATAATAGGGTATACCTTGGCAAGGATGCGGAGATCGAAAGATACGAGGCGGCTTGCAGACTGGCGTCAGCGGAGCTTGACGAGATCAGTGCCATAGCATCCGAGCGCGTCGGTGCCGGCGAGGCAGAGATATTTAAGATACACAAGCTTCTGCTTGAGGATGAGGAGCTCCGCGAGGGGGTATATTCGCATATACAAGAGGGCAAGACTGCCGAGGCCGCGATAGCGCTTGCGGTATCGGAGCTTAGTGAAATGTTTCGCGGGCTTGATGATCCCTATCTTTCGGCTCGGATCGCCGATCTGCGGGACGTCGGAGACCGTGTCGTGCGCATTCTCGGCGGCACTTCCGAGCACACGGAGGAGCGTGACGCTGCGCGCTCGGGTGAAGGATCGGATAAAAAGTATATTCTTGTTGCCGACGACCTTTCTCCCAGCGAGACGGTAACGCTTGATATGTCAGAGATCGCGGGATTCGTTACTTTTAAAGGAAGTATAAACTCTCATACCGCGATACTTGCGCGATCTATCGGAATTCCCGCCGTTATAGGCACGGGAAACATAGACGACGCCTATGACGGGAGTCTTGCTCTGATCGACGGAAGGATGGGAAAGCTGTACATCGATCCCGATAAAGAGCTGCTTGAACACTTCCGTAACGAGCTTGCCGGCGAGGATGCACGGGCTTTACGGCTCGATTCTTACAGGGGCAAGGAAAGCGTGACCAAGAGCGGACGAAAGCTAAGACTCTACGCCAACATCGGCGGCGAATCGGACGCGCGTTCGGCTCTCGCCGCGGACGCCGAGGGAATAGGGCTTTTGCGCAGCGAATTTCTGTATATCGGTAAGCGTCAGCTTCCCGACGAGGAGGAGCAGTACGGAGCTTACAGGAGAATAGCCGAGATTATGGGTGACAAGCCCGTTATTATAAGATCGCTTGACATAGGAGCCGACAAGCAAGCGGAGAGTATAAGCGTGGGACGGGAGGACAACCCCGCACTCGGATTGAGGGGGATTCGACTGTGTTTGTCGGAGACCGAGCTTTTTAAAACACAGCTGAGGGCGGTGTGCCGCGCGTCGGCTCACGGAAATATTTCTCTTATGCTCCCAATGATAGTGTCTGTCGGCGAGGTCATCGCAACGCGAAAGCTGATCTCCGAGATACACCGCGAGTTGAGTGTTGAGGGCAAGGAATACGATAAAAATATGCAGGTGGGTATAATGATAGAGACCCCCGCGGCGGCGATAATGGCAGACGAGCTTGCGCAGGTTTCTGACTTCTTTTCGGTGGGAAGCAACGATCTTTGCCAATACACGCTTGCCGCAGACAGACAAAACCGTTCGGTGGAGTATATTTGCCATGATGTTGAGCCGGCGTTGAGGCTTATTGAATATGCGGCGATGTCTGCGCATAAGCACGGAATATGGATAGGCGTTTGCGGAGAACTTGCCTCGGATATTGCGCTGACCGAAAGATTTATCGCTATGGGTATAGATGAGCTCTCGGTATCGGCTCCGTATATTCTTGCGGTACGGGAGAAAATAAGGAACATCGATTAAAAAGGAGATCAGAGCTATGTTCGGAACAAAGCAAAAAAAGATCTGCGCAGTAGCCGACGGCGAAGCTATTGCCATAGATAAAGTGCCTGACGAGGTATTTGCCTCGCGTATGCTCGGAGACGGCTTTGCCGTTGAGCCCGAGCGAGGGGAGATCGTAAGTCCCGTGGACGGAGAAATCACGAGCATAACGGAAACTAAGCACGCTTACACCATAACGAGTAACGACGGGCTTGAAATTCTTGTTCACATAGGAATAGATACGGTTGCACTTGGCGGAAGCGGATTTGAGCCCCTTGTTCGCGAGGGCTCGCGAGTAAAGGCGGGGGATCCCGTAGCGAGGGTCGATCTTTCGTTTGTGAAAGACAGCGGTTATCAGACCGTTATCCCCGTTGTTGTTACCAATGCAGATGAGATTGGAATACGCGACCTTTCCTTTATCTTCGGAAACGTGAAGGGCGGCAAGAGTACAGTGGCACTGTATTCCGTGCCGAGAGGGTAAGAAAAATTTCCACCTTTTTTGAAAAAAAGGTGGAGCCCAAAAACTTCATAGAAAATCAATCGTTTTCTTTTTGTCGTTTTGCGCCTCTCGCGCCAAGAGAAAAAGTGACTAAGGAGTTTGGCTTTTGCGGTAAATTTTCCACCTTTTTTGAAAAAAAGGTGGAGCCAAAAAACTTCATAGAAAATCAATCGTTTTCTTTTTGTCGTTTTGTGCCTCTCGTGCCAAGGGAAAAAGTGACTAAGGAGTTTGGCTTTTGCGATAAATTTTCCACGTTGTTAAAGAGAGGCGGAGCCAAAAAGCTTTGCATAAAAGAAAACAGAAAGGGTCTTTTTAAGTTTTTGGTGGGTGCGGGGGATGTTTTAATGCGACAGCTTGCGCGAAAAAATCTGCGAAAAGCTCTCTGCCAATTTTAAAAATTTTGTTTATGCCGCCGCACGGCGGCGGAATGGAGATCAATATGGACGCAACGGTAAATACCAACGCTCCGAAAAAAAGAGGTTCTCGGACGTTTGGTACACTTCAGCGCATAGGACGGGCGTTTATGCTCCCGATAGCCCTGCTTCCGATCGCGGGGCTCTTGCTCGGAATAGGAGCCTCTCTTACCAACCAAACGATGCTTGAGGCATACGGGCTTACCTCCATCCTCGGAGAGGGAACGGTCGCGTATGCGGTTTTGTCGGTATTCAGCGAGGTTGGATCGATCATATTCAACAACCTTCCCATTATATTCGCGATGGGAGTAGCACTTGGTATGGCGGAAAGCGAAAAGGGAACGGCGACACTTTCTGCCGCTATTGCTTTCTTTGTAATGCACCAGACGATCAATACACTGCTTTTCCTCAGCGGTCAGCTTGATCCCGATGCGGAGCTGCTCGAGGGATCGGTGGCAAACGTAGTGGGCATCGAATCTCTTCAGATGGGCGTTTTCGGCGGCATCATTGTAGGACTCGGAGTCGCTTGGCTTCACAATCGGTTCTACAAGATCAAGCTTCCGAACGTCATCTCCTTTTTCGGCGGAACGAGATTTATACCTATCATCTCAACGCTGGCATACGTCGGGGTCGGTGTTATTATGTTCTTCATCTGGCCTTACGTTCAGTCTGCCATATATGCGCTCGGCGAGCTCGTTCTGAATTCGGGTTATGTCGGCACTCTCATCTACGGCTTTATTGAAAGGATACTCATTCCGTTTGGACTTCATCACGTGTTCTATCTGCCGTTCTGGCAAACGGGACTCGGCGGATCTGCCGTGATAGATGGAACACTCGTATACGGAGCGCAAAATATCTTCTTTGCCGAGCTTGCCTCGCCTTCTACGGAGGTCTTTTCGGTGGCG
Organism: uncultured Lachnospiraceae bacterium; assembly: GCA_964472845.1. Lineage (GTDB taxonomy): Bacteria > Bacillota > Clostridia > Oscillospirales > CAG-272 > HGM12650. The sequence continues at coordinate 26,589 of CAYYND010000001.1, forward strand.
GCAACGAGATTTATGAGCGGAAAGTTTCCTTTGATGATATTCGGATTACCCGGTGCGGCGCTTGCTATGTACGTTTGCGCGAAGAGCAGTAAGAAAAAGGTCGCGGGAGGACTTTTGCTTTCAGCCGCGCTTACTTCGATGCTCACGGGAATAACCGAGCCGCTGGAATTTACATTCCTTTTTGTGGCTCCCGTGCTTTATTTCATCCATTCGATACTTGCGGGCGTGGCTTATATGCTTATGCACATTTTAAAGGTCGGCGTCGGTATGACCTTTTCGGGCGGTGTTATAGACCTGTTTTTGTTCGGTATACTGCAAGGCAACCAAAAGACCAATTGGATCATGATCATTCCCGTAGGCTTAGCATATTTCGCCGTGTACTTCTTCCTTTTTCGCTTTATGATACGTAAATTTAATTACGTTACACCCGGACGAGAAGAGGACGATACGGAGACAAAGCTTTACCGACGCGCCGATTATGATGCCAAAAAAGCCGAGGAGCACGGTGCAAATGCAGAGGTTAGTGCCGAGTCGGGCAAGGATCATACGTCCGCGCTCATACTTGAAGGGCTCGGGGGCAAGGAAAATATCGTAAATCTGGATTGCTGTGCTACACGTCTCAGGGTCACCGTAGCAGATGCCGATAAGGTCTCTCACGGTATGCTGAAGCAGTCGGGAGCGGCGGGAGTGATAAAACGCGGAGACGGCGTGCAGGTCGTCTACGGACCATCGGTGTCGGTAATTAAAAGTGAGCTTGAGGACTATATGAATAAGCATTGAAACACCGAGCCTTTGAAAATTATTTTTCAAAAAACCGAAAAAGTTTGGCAAAAGGTATTGACAAAAGCTCTCCCTTGATGTATAATAGCCAAGTACGATGAATTGAGTATGTGGCATTAGCTCAGTTGGATAGAGTGCTTGGCTACGAACCAATAGGTCGGGGGTTCGAGTCCCTCATGCCACGGAAAGAAAAAGCACATTTGCGAAAGCAAATGTGCTTTTTTGGTGAAACAAAAGGAACGGTTACAAATATGAGACATAAAATTTTGATCGCCTCGGATATACACGGCTCGGCGACCTATTGCAAGCAATTGCTTGCGCGATTTGAAGATTCGGGCGCGGAAAAGCTCGTTCTGCTCGGCGACATACTTTACCACGGCCCGAGAAATGATCTTCCGGACGGGTATGCGCCCAAGCAGGTCATAGCTATGCTTTCGGAGTATAAGGATAAGATAATCGCGGTGCGCGGAAATTGCGAGGCGGAGGTCGACGCTATGGTACTTCCTTTTCCCGTGATGGCGGATTACGCCGTACTTTTCTTCGGAAATAAGGTGCTCTACCTTACACACGGACACCTTTTTTCACCCGAGGCGCCCATAAATATGCGTAAAGGCGAGATAATGATATCGGGTCACACGCATATACCGCTGAGGCGCGAATGTGGCGGCAGGATATATCTTAATCCGGGGTCGGTATCGATACCCAAAAACGGTTCGCCTCATTCCTATATGCTTGCCGAGTCGGATGGTGAGGACGTCACGTTCGGCTGGTATAGCCTTGATGGTGAAGAGTATCGTGTCTGATGTCGCGAGGTGAAGCAGTGTATAACGCTTAAAAAACAGTAAAAGTGCTTATGATATGAGATGTCATAGGCACTTTTTGCTTGCAAAAGATAAAAAAATATATATAAACTGTTGACAAACTTATTCAAAGAATATATAATAACAAGTGTTATATAATTGATGCTTAGAAAAGGAGTCGCTATGCCGCCAAGGGTGAAGATCACAAGATCCGAAATAAAGAACGCCGCGATAGAGCTCATAAGACTCAAGGGCACCGATGCGCTTAACGCACGCGAGCTTGCTCGTGCGCTCGGTTGCTCAACTCAGCCGATATTTTCAAATTATGAAAATATGGACGAGCTTAAAGCGGATGTAATGATGGGAGCGGAGGATATATACCGCTCTTATACCGAGCGAGAGATCGCGTCGGGAAAATATGTGACGTACAAGGCTATCGGAATGAGCTATATAAAGTTTGCGGTAAGCGAACAGGAGCTCTTCAAGCTCCTGTTTATGAGAGACAGACGGGGAGAGGAGTCCGGATCCGACTACGGATATGCCGAGGCGGTCGATGTCATTCGCAAGAACACGGGACTCTCGTATGAAGAGGCGACTCTGTTTCATCTCGAAATGTGGATATGCGTTCACGGTATCGCAACTATGCTCGCGACCTCATATTTTACCCTCGACGAGGAACTCGTCAGCAAGATACTGACGGACACCTACGAGGGACTGAAAAATAGATTTGCGCAAAGGAGAAAAGACAATGAATAATAACAGTATCATCGAAATAGAACATCTCCATAAAAGTTTTGGAGAGGTCAAGGCGGTACAGGATCTCAGCTTTGAGGTCAGAAAAGGTGAGCTGTTCGCGTTCCTCGGAGTAAACGGCGCGGGAAAATCGACTACCATTTCAATTATGTGCTGTCAAAATCAAAAGGACTCGGGCGAGATCTTCATAAACGGTAAGAATATCGACAAGTACGCCGACGACGTCAAGTGCGATATCGGTTGCGTGTTCCAAAATTCCGTGCTTGATAAGTCGCTGACGGTCAGAGATAATCTTGAAAATCGCGCTGCACTTTACGGAATCAACGGTGCCGACTTTAAAAAACGGCTTGCCGAGCTTTCCGAGATACTTGAGCTCGGTGATCTGCTCAAACGCACGGTCGGCAAGCTCTCGGGCGGACAACGCCGCAGGATAGATATCGCTCGCGCACTGCTTCACAAGCCCAAGATACTTATACTTGACGAGCCGACGACGGGACTCGATCCGCAGACTCGTAAGATCATCTGGCAGACTATATCAGATCTGCGCCAAAACGAGAATATGACCGTATTTCTTACCACTCACTATATGGAAGAGGCGGCAGAGGCGGACTACGTTGTAATATTGGACAGCGGAAAGATATCCGCCAAAGGTACGCCGCTCGAGCTGAAAAACAAATATACGGGTGATTTTATTACGGTCTACGGTATGAGCGAGGAGGACGTGGCAAAGCTCGGGCAACCGTACGAGCCGATACGCGATGCGTTCCGCATATCCGTGCCGAACACTGCCGCAGCGACCGAGCTGATAATAAACCATCCGGAGCTTTTTGTGGATTATGAGATCACAAAGGGCAAAATGGACGATGTATTTCTTGCCGTGACAGGCAAAAAGCTTACGGGAGGTAATGAAAAATGACGGGCTTTTACAGTTTGATAAAACGCAATACGAAATTGTTTTTCAAGGATAAGGGAATGTTTTTTACATCCCTTATAACACCGCTTATACTTTTAGTGCTCTACGCTACCTTCCTTTTTAACGTATATCACGATTCGTTTACGTCGGCGGTTCCCGAGGGCTTTTATGTGGATAAGAAGCTCGTGAACGGTATTGTGGGCGGTCAGCTTGTCTCTTCTTTGCTTGCCGTATCTTGCGTTACGGTCTCCTTCTGCGCCAATATGCTTATGGTTCAGGATAAGGTCACGGGGGTCATACACGATATCACGATAACGCCCGTAAAAAGATCGACTATGGCACTCGGATACTACGTAGCTACACTGATCTCCACTCTTATGATAGGGTATATCGCGTTGGCAGGCGGCTTGGTATACCTTGCCGCGATCGGCTGGTATCTCAGCGTTGCCGATGTCGCGCTTGCCATTCTCGATGTATTCTTGCTTGTAATGTTCGGCACGGTGCTCTCATCTATCATAAATTGCTCGCTTTCCTCTCAAGGGCAGATCTCCGCAGTCGGCACGGTCGTGAGTTCGTGCTACGGCTTTGTTTGCGGAGCGTATATGCCGATCTCTCAATTCGACGATACGCTTCAGAAGATACTTATGTTCCTTCCCGGTACTTACGGCACGTCGCTCGTGCGCAATCACATGATGCAGGGCACATTTAAAGAGATGCTCGCTCAGAATTATCCCGCCGAGGTCGTCGAGGCGATAAAGGACAGCGTCGACTGCAATCTTTATTTCTTCGGTGATAAGGTGTCAAGCGGAGCTATGTACGCCGTGTTGGGCGTAAGCATTGCTGTGCTGATGGCAATATATATCCTTATCAATGTATTTTCAAAGAAAAAATTGAAATAAAATATTGAGGCTCTGCCTCAAACTCCGCCAAGGAACTTTTTTGAGAAAAAGTTCCTTGGATCTTCAAAAAGCTGAAAAGCAACTTATTGAGAACTTCTTTTTGAAGTTTTTGGGAGTTCCAAGAACACTTTTAAAAAAGAATTCTTGGTTAAAACCTTGAGACAGAGCCTAAATTTAAATTTATCACACCTCCGCCGCGGCTTCAATAGCCGCGGCTTCTGTATCTCAGCTTCCAGATTATCTTTCTTGCCCATTCTATTGGGAAAACGCTCAGCGCGAGCATCATAGTGTATTTTAGCTCATACAGTGTAAGCGGTGCCGTTCGCAGTACCGAGCCGCCAAGATAGACGAAAAGTATCTGGATCGTACATACCGCAAGCATAATGGTGATGAAGGTGGGATTTTTCGTAAGCCCGTTCAATGTATTCAGTCTGTCGGTCCTTGCATTGAAGCAGTTGAACACACCCGAGAAGATAAACAGAGCAAAAAATGCGGTAAGCACGTATATGCTGTCTTTATCGGTGCGGAAATGCACAAGGATATCGGGCGATATCAGAAAGGCAATAAGAAGTGCCAACGTGCCGCCACCGAGCAGAAGTATCTCATTTATCATATAGCGGTTTAAGATCGGCTCGTCACGACGCTTCGGGGGTTCCTTCATATAAATGTCAAGCGCGGGCTCTCCCGCAAAGGCGAGACCGCCGAGCGTATCCATAATTATGTTTATCCATAGCATCTGCACGACCGTGACGGGCTGATCTATTCCGATGAAAGGACCTATCATACACACGCCCACGGCGCAGAGATTCATAGTCAACTGTAAGACTATAAATTTGCGTATGCTTTTGAATATCGTTCTTCCGTATAGCACCGCCTTTACTATCGATGAAAGATCGTTATCCAGAATGATGACATCTCCCGCGTCCTTGGCTACCTGAGTTCCGTCCCCCATTGCAAAGCCGACGTCGGCGTGGCGAAGTGCCGGCGCGTCATTTATACCATCTCCCGTCATTCCAACCACAAGCCCGAGACCCTCGGCTATCTTAACGAGTCGGCTCTTGTCCGAGGGAAGGGCACGTGCAATAAGAGCTAAGCGAGGGAGCAATTCGGAGAGCTTTTCGTCGGATAACTTTGACATTTCTTCACTTGTGAGGCAAATGTTGCGTTCGCCTCGGATGATCCCGCATTTTGATGCTATCTCGGAAGCCGTGTTCTTGCTGTCGCCCGTTATCATAACGACCTGTATACCCGCGTCTTGAAGCTTTCTTACGGCTTCGGGGGATTGCTTTCTCAGCGGATCGCGCAAAACTAACGCCGATGTAAGACGAAGCCGTCCCATCTTGCCTTGACGTATATCGTCGGTATCGTAATACGGATCCACCATTACCGCCATAAGTATCACACGCGCGCCGTTTTCCGTCAGCTCGGAGAGCTTTGAGACAAAAGCTTTTTTGAAAAGACTGAACGGCGCGCTTTTTCCGTTCGCACATTCACATTCCGTAATGTACGGGAGTATCATTTCGGGCGCACCTTTTACATAGGTGGCTTTGACCGAATTTGACGTGATCAGTACCGTGGCAGCTGAAAATTTGCGTTTGCTGTCAAACGGAAGCTTTTTCAGTATCTTGTATGAAGGCGCCTTGTACTTCGAGGATATCGCAGAATCGAGCACGGCTCGGTCGGTCGCATTTCCACCAACGGCATGCCCGTCCGAGATCACAGCCGAATTGTTGCAGCGTGCGTTTGCTATGTAATCCGTTAAAGCGCGCCCGTCCGAAGGTAACGAAAACGCCGACGGAATACGCGAGAGATCTCCGAGTATGAGCTCATCTACGCGCATTTTGCCGCAGGTCAGGGTTCCCGTTTTGTCGGTGAAAAGTATATTCATACTTCCCGCCGCCTCAATTCCCACGGGCTTGCGTACGAGGACTTGGTCTTTTACCATCCTCTTGATATTTGAAGAGAGGACTACCGCTATCATCATTGGCAGACCTTCGGGTACTGCCATAACCACGACGGTAAGTCCGAGAGTGAAGGCACTGAGCAGTGTTGAAAAGAGATATCTGCGGTCGCAAAGCTTCAGAAGTATCACATCTCTTGAAAATCCGCTGTCGAATATGAACGCATTGATGAGATACACCGCGGCAACGGATACCGCGGCGATATATCCGAGCGTACTTATCTGCTTGGCAAGTACGGTAAGTCGGATCTTGAGCGGACTCTGTCGTTTATTCTCCTGTATTTCAAGTGAGATCTTGCCGAGCGAGGTGTTATCTCCGACGCCCGTGACCGTCATCTCGCCCTCTCCGGAAACGACGACGCAACCTCCGCACATAGACGACGGTGCGCTCGGAGACTGCGAAGCGGAGCCTGATACGTATTTGCTTACCTCTCGTGTCTCGCCCGTGAGCGCCGATTGATCGACCGCCAATGAGCCGTATGTAAGTATACCGTCGGCGGGGATCTTTTCGCCTGCACTTAGTAAGACGATATCTCCGCAGACGAGCTCCGAGGATGGCAAAACGGATATTTTGCCGTTTCTCCTTACGCGGCAATTTGAGGACGCGCACTGCTCGCTCAGCTTGTCAAATGCCGTCTCGCTTCCGTATTCGGATAAAGTAGAGATAAATGTCGCAAGAAATATCGATACCGCGATGCCTACGCTCTCTATCCAATCCGAGCCTTGAAACATAAATATGAGATTGACCGCAAGTGCACATATAAGTATCTTTATTATCGGATCGCCGAGATTTGATATGAAACGCCGAATAAAACTCGGCTTTTTTGCCTTTGCAAGTATATTACTGCCGTACAAGCGTCGGTTGCGCTCGACCTCTTCGTCGGTAAGTCCGTGCTCGCGCGGAGTACGAAGGAGCTTTTTATCTGCATGGAGTTTTTCATCTGCTTTTTCACTTGTATTTCTTTGAGCGGCAAAGCGGTCTTCGTTCTGCCGTGCTTTTTGCGCTTTCGTCAATTATACATCACCCCTTTTGATATTTACGGTAGCGGTAATATATTATATTTTGAAAACGCCCGATATATTCAAAAGCTTTGCATCGGCTTTTTGAGTAAAGCAAAAAGCTCTTACTCAGGTCAACACAATTGACCGAATAAAAGCTTTTGTCTTAAATGGTTCGGCGGCTCAGCCGCTCTTTGATAGGAGGTGGCTGAGAAAAACCGCGGTTTTATTTTTCAAAATATCCGAGTCTGTAAAGCAGCTCCGCACTGAGAAGCGCACCGCCTGCCGCACCCCTGAGAGTGTTGTGCGAGAGTCCGACAAATTTGTAATCGAAGAGTGTGTCCTCGCGAAGTCTGCCTGCGCATACGCCCATACCACCGTAAATATCGCGGTCAAGAGCCGCCTGCGGACGGTTGTCTTCCTCAAAATATGTTACGAACTGTAGGGGAGCGTGGGGAAGCTCAAGCTCCTGCGGCTTGCCCTTGAATTCCGCCCAGGCATTGAGTATCTGCTCTTTTGTGGGCTTACGCTTGAAGCTTATGAACACTGCCGCCGTGTGACCGTTTGTTACGGGCACGCGAATGCATTGCGTGGTAATGAGAGGGGACTTGGCATTTACGATCTTGCCGCTTTCGACCTTTCCCCAGACCTTGAGCGGCTCAAGCTCGCTCTTTTCTTCCTCTCCGCCTATGTAGGGAATGATATTGTCCGTCATTTCGGGCCATTCTCTGAATGTTTTGCCCGCGCCCGAGATGGCTTGATATGTAGTAACCACGATCTTGGTCGGTTCAAACTGCATAAGGGGCGTGATCATTGGAACATACGACTGAATTGAGCAGTTCGGCTTTACCACGATAAAACCGTGCTTTGTGCCGAGACGTTTTCTTTGTGCTTCAATGACTTCAAAGTGACTGTCGTTTATCTCGGGAATTACCATAGGCACGTCCTCTTTGCCTCTGTTTGCCGAGTTGTTTGAAACGACGGGTATCTCGTGCTTCGCATAGCTCTCTTCAAGTGCTACAATGTCCGGCTTCTTCATATCGACCGCGCAGAATACGAGATCGACGAGCGGAGCCACCTCATCTACCTTTGAGGCATCGTATACCGTCATATTTCTGAATTCTTCGGGCATGGGGGTCTCGAGCTTCCATCTTCCGCCGAGCGCTTCCTCGTAGGTTTTGCCTGCCGAGCGCGGGGATGCCGCGAGTACCGTTACTTCAAAGTAAGGATGTCCTGAAAGAAGTGATAGAAATCTCTGTCCTACCATTCCCGTAGCGCCTATAACGCCGACTCTTTTTTTGTTTGTGATCTTGCAATCGTTCATAGTTGTGTTCCTTCCGTATATTTGTTGCATAGAATTGTAAAGTGTGTTTATCTGTCGTTGCGTGTTACGGTTGCTTTTTTGCGCTTTTTTTGACAGTCGGCAACCTCTTTGTACACGACATTTTTTGCCAATCCGCGTTCCTTGGCAACGGTCTTTATAGCCTCCATCTTTTCCATACCGGCGTCTATATACGCATTGACCTGCTCGCATACGGAAAGCTCGGTCTCACCGCTTGACTCCGACCTCGGAACGTATCCTTCTGTCACAAGAACGTATTCTCCGCGCGGCTCGTTGTTCTCATAATATGCAACGGCGTCGCCGAATGTGGTATGTATGATCTCCTCGTTGAGCTTTGTTAGCTCGCGGCAGAGAGTCACACGTCGATCTGTACCGAATACGCGGCAAAGATCCTCGAGGGTTCGCCGAAGCTTGTGCGGAGCTTCGTAAAATATCATAGTCCTTTCCTCGTGAATGAGCGAAGCGAGTCTGCTTCTGCGTTCGTTTTTGTTGTACGAGAGAAATCCCTCAAAACAAAATCTTCCCGTGGGCAGAGCCGAAAGCGTAAGTGCTGTTATTGCGGCACACGCACCCGGTATCGATGTCACCGTTATGCCTTTTTCAGCGCAAAGCTTGACTATATCGGCACCCGGATCGGATATCGCGGGAGTGCCTGCATCGGTTATGAGCGCACAGCTCTCGCCGCTTTGAAGTCTTTCGGCTATCTCCTCGCCGCGCTCGCGCTTGTTGTATTCGTGATAAGAGACGAGCGGCTTTTGTATTCCGAGATGCGTAAGCATATGAACCGAGTTCCTTGTATCCTCCGCGGCTATAAAGCTGACCTCGGAAAGCACTTTTATTGCGCGTTCGGAAATGTCGGAGAGGTTTCCGATCGGAGTTGCTACGAGGTAAAGAACACCGTCCTCGACCTTGTTCTTTTCACTTTTTGTGTTTGTCAGCTTGTAACTGCTCATCTTTTTGTTCCTTTCTTTTCAGCCGATCGTACGGCTGCGGTGTCTGTCTCCATTCTCTGCCTTATTCTCTGTCAAAATGTGTGTGTTCAGCATAAACTGATTTTGACACGAGACAATATAAGAAAGGGAATTTCGGTATGGCATATAAAATTTACATAGATCAAGGACATAATCCCGTCAACCCGAACGCAGGTGCTGAGGGGAATGGACTGCGCGAGCAGGATCTTGTACAGAGGATCGGTGTCGAGCTCGCGGAGCTCCTTGAAAGCAACGAAAATTTTGAGGTCCGACTTTCAAGACCTACTGCGGATACTCAGCTCGGCACTTCAACGGGAACGAGCCTCGCCGCTCGCGTCAATGAAGCGAACAGTTGGGGAGCGGACTATTTCATAAGCTTGCACACCAACGCCTCGTCAAATGCACAGGCATCCGGAAGCGAGGGCTTTGCATTTTCGCAGAGCAGCGCGGGATTTGCGCTCGGAGAGGATATCCTCTATTGGTTGAACCGAGAGACGGGACTGCGAAACCGCGGAATGGCGAGCCGCCCCGGATTGTATATCCTTCGCCGCACGCAGATGCCTGCGGTTCTGATCGAGCTCGGATTTATTACCAACAGAGGCGATGCGTCCCTTATGCAAGGCTCTCCCGAGCTGTTTGCGGAAGGAGTATACAACGGTATACTTGATTATCTCGGATTTATTTCTTGAGGTATACGTTTACGATCTGCAAAGAGACAGAAATTCTTCCTCGTCGATGACTTTTACGCCAAGCTCCGTCGCCTTGGTAAGCTTTGAGCCTGCTGCCTCGCCCGCGATCACGTAAGAGGTCTTTTTGGAGACCGATGAGCTGACCTTTCCGCCGAGTGCTTTTATCATTTCGGAGGCTTCGTCGCGTGTCATTGTTGGGAGAGTTCCCGTTAATACAAAAGTAAGCCCCTTGAATTTGTCATCGGTGGGAGCGGCAACACTTTCCGTAAGAAGTCCGAGAGAGGTAAGACGTCGGCAAAGCTCAATGTTTTGCGGATGAGAGAAGAAGTTTACCACACATTCCGCTGTGATGAGCCCAAAATCGTCTATTTCGCAGATCTCGGCGACCGAAGCCTTCATAAGAGCCTCAAGCGTCCCGAAGCGCGCGGCGAGTGCAGCTCCCGCGACTTCTCCGACGTTTCTTATGCCGAGCGCATATATGAGCCGCTCAAGCCCGGCACTTTTTGATCCGTTTATTGAATTTATGAGGTTTTGAGCCGACTTTTTCCCCATTCTGTCAAGCTCCTCGAGCGAGTCGGCTTTGAGCGTGTAAAGATCCGCTACGCAGGATATGAGCTTGTTCTCGAGCAAAAGGGAAACGAGCGCGGGACCGAGTCCTTCAATGTTCATAGCGCCCTTGGAGCAGAAATGCTCTATCGAGCGCGAGAGCTGAGCCGGGCACTGAGAATTGGTACAACGGACTGCCGCCTCATCCTCTTCGCGAAATACGGGCTCGCCGCAGGACGGACACACGCTCGGCATATTGAAGGTACGTTCGCTGCCGTCGCGCTTCTCGGGATGAGCACAAACTATCTCGGGAATTATATCCCCCGCTTTTTGTACGCTTACCGTGTCTCCGAGCATTATACCTCTTTCTCGTATGAAGTCGAGATTATGCAGAGTGGCACTTTTTACCGTAGTGCCCGCCAAGCGTACGGGGGAGAGAAGCGCGAGGGGGGTAAGGACGCCTGTCCTTCCCACGTTGACGGTGATATCGATCAGCTTTGTCTGCTTACATTCGGGCGGATACTTGTAGGCTACCGCCCATTTCGGAGTTTTTGTTCCTTCGCCGAGCTCGACCCTCAGCGCGAGACTGTCGACCTTTATGACGGCACCGTCTATGTCATATGCAAGAGAGTCTCTTTTCTCGCTTATGAGATCTACGTGCGCCTTTATATCGTCGTATTCGGACAGGGTGCGGCGAAGCTCCAATGTTTTGAATCCGAGCTCGGAGAGTCGGTCGAGCGTTTCGGAGTGGAGAGTCGGCACTCTGCCGTCGGAATATATATCACCTTCCTGGAGGTTAAATACGAATATATCGAGTCCGCGTGACGCCGCAATTGTCGGGTCGAGCTGACGGAGCGAGCCTGCGGCGGCATTCCTCGGATTTGCAAACAAAGCCTCGCCGTTTTTTTCACGCTCGGAATTTATTCTTTCGAACGACGAACGGGGCATATATACCTCGCCTCTTACCGTAAGCGAAAGCGGCTCTGCGAGCTTCAGCGGTATGGAGCCTATCGTGCGCAGGTTTTGCGTTACGTCTTCGCCCGTGACCCCGTTGCCCCTCGTGGCACCTTGAACGAATATGCCATTCTCGTACCGCAGGGAAACAGACAGACCGTCTATCTTCGGCTCGACCGAATAAGTCACATTCTCGGATATGGCGGCGATCCTGTCGATAAAGTCGCGCAGCTCTTCAAATGAAAACACGTCGGAGAGCGAGTTCATCTGTACCCTGTGGGTGACGCTTTCAAATTTGCTGAGCGGTGAACCGCCCACGCGTTGAGTCGGAGAAGACGGGTCAAAATGCTCGGGGTATTCGCCCTCAAGCTCCAAGAGCTCGGCGTAATATTTGTCATATTCATAATCGGAGATCTCGGGGGCGTCGTCAACATAGTATTTCTTCGCGTGATAGGAAAGAAACCTTCTCAGCTCATCTATTTTTTTATAGGCTTGCGTTTTATCCATAGGTCGACCTCCGTATTTTTTGGTTTGGTAATATCCGTTCAAATGATATTATCTCTCATTTTGGGATAATAATATATATGATATCACAAAAAGGTCTCCGTGTCAATAATAATAACTGCGAAAATTGATATCCTCTGTGTCAAAATGATGTTTAAAATATATTGACAAAATTGTGTTTGAATGGTATAATTACAAGCAAATATGATCTATTTGTATATCTAACAGCTTTGCGTGGGGCTGTCTATTTGTTTTTGCCTTTCGCGCGGCTTTATTTTTTATCGGAGGTGTTTTTGATGGAATATGTATTGCTTATCGTGGGCTTTGCACTTTTGATCAAAGGAGCCGATCTGTTTGTCGACGGAAGCTCGGCTATTGCCAAGCTTTTAAAGGTGCCGTCGATCATTATAGGTCTTACCGTTGTTGCGCTCGGGACGAGCCTTCCCGAGGCTTCTATAAGCATCAATGCCGCGATCCTGGGGCAGAACAGCTTGGCACTCAGCAATGTTCTCGGCTCAAATATCCTTAATCTTCTCGTCGTTCTGGGCGCAAGTGCGTTGCTTTGCCCCGTTCGTGCCGGCGACGGTGTCATAAAGAAGGAGATACCATACAATATTCTGATAACCGCGGTGCTGTTTGTGTGCCTTATTTGCGGTATGACGACAGACAGCGAAAACGTGTGGGCGGCTGTCGTAGGTCAAGAGTCTGCCTTTACGCTCGGACGCATCTGCGGAATTATTCTGCTTCTGCTTTTTGCTTTCTATCTCTTTATGCAGATAAAAGGCGCGCTCAAGGCAAGAGAGGCGAATCGTGATCTCGATGGTGCGGACGACGGCAAGAAGATCTCGCTTTGGAAGTCATTGATATTTATCGTTATCGGTGCCGTTGCCATAATTTTCGGCGGCGATATCGTTGTTGACAGCGCATCAAAGATAGCCGAGACCCTGGGAATGAGCGAAACTCTGATCGGACTTACCATAGTTTCTATGGGAACATCTCTGCCCGAGCTCGTTACCTCGGTGGTTGCCGCAAGGAAGGGCGAGAGCGATCTCGCGCTCGGAAACGCTATCGGCTCATCAATATTCAATATCCTGTTTATTCTCGGTGCAAGCGCGGCAATATCTCCGATCACGGTCGGAGTCTCGGCAATATACGATACGCTTATTCTGATAGTCTTTAGCCTGCTTACGTGGGTATTTGCCGCAACGAAAAAGAAGATCTCACGTACCGAGGGTGGTATTATGCTTCTTGCATACGCCGCATATCTTGCGTATATCATTATAAGATAAATATATTTTAATGTTAAAACGAAAGGAAGCCTTTTGTAATTAAGGCTTAAGGTGACAGCTATGGAATATGTATGGTTGATCGTCGGCTTCGTGCTTCTGATCAAGGGAGCGGATTTCTTTGTTGACGGAAGCTCGGATATAGCAAAATTTTTCAAGGTACCGTCGATAATCATAGGGCTGACGATAGTTGCCTTCGGCACGAGTATGCCCGAGGCGTCGGTCAGTATCAATGCCGCTATCGCGGGCGCTAACGACATTGCCGTCAGCAATGTTCTCGGTTCAAATATTTTCAATCTTCTCGTCGTGCTCGGCGCGAGCGCTTTGCTTTGTCCCGTAAAGGTACATAGCGGCTCGGTAAAAAAAGAATTTCCTTTCTCGATACTTATCACCGTCGTGCTCGCAGTGCTTTTGGCTGTCGGATATACCGCGGTAACTCCCGTCGGTTCTGAGACGAGTATATTTGACAACATCGCAAGCGGCAATGCGGCATTCGTGCTTGGACGTATCGGCGGAATAGTGCTTTTGGCACTGTTTGCATTCTATATGTTCTGGCAGATCAGAGATGCGCTTAAGGCAAGACAAGAGGATAACGCCACGGAGCAAGAGCATATATCTATCGTCAAGGCGATAATAATGATAGTGGGCGGCGCGGTCGCTATCATATTCGGCGGAAATCTCGTCGTAGACAGCGCAAAAACCATCGCTTCAAATTTCGGTATGAGTGACACCTTGATCGGACTTACGATAGTTGCTATCGGAACCTCGCTTCCCGAGCTCGTTACCTCAATGGTAGCCGCTCGCAAGGGAGAGAGCGACATCGCACTCGGCAACGTAATAGGCTCGAACATATTCAACATCATATTCATTTTGGGTATAAGCTCAGCTATTTTGCCCATCACGGTGGATATCCTCGCCTTATACGATACGCTCATACTTATTGCCGTAAGCATCGTGTGCCTCATCTTTGCAAGAACTAAGCATAAGGTGTCGCGCATCGAGGGACTTATAATGGTTCTTATGTACGTTGCTTATTCCGCATACATAATCATAAGATGATCCGCTTACTTTAACAGATGAAATATTAACGCCGCACGGTCAGTTTAAGATCCGTGCGGCGTTTTTGTATGAAAGCTTTGAATATCTCATACCCCGTATTTTATTTTGATCCTTTGAAGTTTATCTCCAAACGGCTTTGAAAGGCAGAGCAAAAACAGGAAATTTGAGACCGTATAAAGTGCCGTATGAGGCAGTGCGGTTATTATTGCCGAAAGATACAGAGCCGTGTCAAACCCGTCGTTATACCACAGTACCGTCCATACATCCATTATTAACGAGAAGGCGATCCCCGAAAGGACACCGAATATCAACAAAAACAGCTTGCTTTTTTTCAGCGGTTTTGCGAGCGCTCCGGCGGCAAGCCCGATAAGCCCCCAGGAAAGCATCTGAAACGGAGTCCAAGGTCCTTGCCTGAAATAAAAATTCGATATAAGCGCCGAAAAAGCTCCCACGGCAAATCCCGCTTCGCCACCGAGATATATGGCGGTTATCACGGTCAGCGCCGTTACGGGCTTGAAAAACGGTATGAAGCGTCCCGCGACGGATAATGCGGTCATAATCGAAACTATAACTGTCCTTCGTGTTCCGATCTCTTTCTTTTCAAATCCGATCACAAACAGGATGATCGTAAGAATGGCTATAAAGAGCGACACAAAAAGATGCTTTTTTTCGTCGAAAACGAGAGTGCCCATAACTGCCGCAGAGGGGATCATTATAAGCGGTACAAGTATTTTAAGGGCTTTTCGGACACCGTGGCTCTTAATTACCGTCATTGCCGTCATCGCCTCGCTTTCTCGGACCGTTTTCTCTGCAAAGCTTTGCTATATCCTCCACCGTTACCGCATTTTCAAAATGTCCTTTTGCAATACGTGCCGCGGATGTAGTATAGAAGCAGTTTGCCGAGAAGAACTCGCGCGGAGTACCGCAGGAAACGGTATTGCCGCGGAAGAAGAGGGCACATCTGTCAGCGCAAGACGCGGCAAATTCCACATCGTGAGTTACCGCGAGTACCGTCACACCGTCAGCCTTAAGCTTTCGGAGTATGTCTGTAAGAGCTCTCTTCTTTTCCGAATCAAGCCCCTTTGTCGGCTCGTCCAAGAGCAACAGCCGGGGGCTCGTTGCAAGCACTTTGGCGAGAGCCAGAAGCTGTTGCTCTCCGCCCGAAAGATCGTATGGATGCTTTTCGAGTAGATGTGAGAGCTCGAAGGGAAGTGAGCTTGCGTCCGCGTGCGCGTCTTCAAGCTCCTCTCGGACGGAGTTGCAAAGAAACACATTCTGCACATCCTGCGGAAGCAGTGCAAGACAATTTCGGTACAGCGACTGTCCCGTGTATTCCTTGAGTCGCTTTCCCAATACGCGAATCTGACCGCTGTATATTTTTCGTATACCCGATGCACAGGAAAGTGCCGTCGTTTTGCCTGAGCCGTTTCCGCCGAGGATGCAGAATATCTCACCCTCGTATATAGTGAGATCCAATCCCTTCAGCACGTCGGGCGCGTTTTTTTCGTAACGAAAATATACATTTTTGAATTCGAGTGCCGTGCTTTCACTGTGCACATAGGGGGGGCACGGTAGGCTTGCGATATGGTTTGAATATTCTGTCTCGATAAATCTTCTGCCCTCGCCTACCGTCAGCGGACATTCAGCTCTTGATCCGAGCAAGCGATACAGCCTTGCCGCCGTCGGCATAGCAGCAAGGAGCGGACTGCTATCCGATAAGCTTGATATAACATTGCGAGGCTTGCCGTCACCGATGAGGGCTCCGCCGTCCATTACGAGCAGTCGGTCGCACATGGGGATAAGCTCCTCGAGACGGTGCTCTGCAATGATAACGGTCAGCGAAAGATCACGGTTGAGCTTTTTTACCGTGCTTAAAAAATCCGAGGTCGCGATAGGGTCGAGCTGAGAGGTCGGCTCGTCAAGAATAAGGATATCCGGATCCATCACCATAACGGCGGCGAGATTTAAAAGCTGTTTTTGACCGCCCGATAGCGTTGAAACGTCGCGCTCGAACCAATCTTCAATGCCGAAGTATGATGCCATCTCGGCAACTCTGCGAGCTATCACGGCTTGAGGCAGCCCGAGATTTTCGAGTCCGAAGGCAAGCTCAGAATATACTCTGTCGGTCACTATCTGTTCATCGGGTCGCTGTGCGACGAATCCTATACGCTCGGCGGGTATCTCATTTATTGGTCTTCCGCCGAAAAGTATCTCGCCTTTTTCGCTTCCGCTCGGCGCGATCTCTCGCTTCAAAAGTCTTAGGAGCGTGGATTTTCCGCTTCCCGTTGCACCGCATAAAACGGTAAATTCTCCCGACGCGACGGAAAAGGAAACATCGTGAACGGCGGCTCGCTCGCACATAGGATATGTGAAACTCAGATCCTTGACTGTAAGTATTTCCATTTTAGTCTTTCCTCCGTTTCTGTTATGGTTGGGAGTATTGCGAGAATTCCGTACGCCGCGTATGCTGTTATAGAGAGCGGCGTCGGATCGGCAGATCTGATGCTCGGATAAAATGTGAAATCGAGCGCACCGAGTGCCATTCCGAGAACTGTCAACGCTGTGCACGAAATGATAATGCCGAGCATCAGTCCGTCGCAAAGATGAAATCCGAATATCGAATAATATGTCCTTTTGTGTTTTCCGTATGCACGTGCCGCCATACTGTCAGCGGTCGTGATACCGTTTTCGAGTGCCCACGTGATAAGAATGGAAAACACGCGAAGGTCGCTTTTTATTTTATCGATCACATTTTCGTCCTTATAGAGCCCGATGGCTCTCTGGCTTTCGGATATTCGGCGCGCTCTTTCTCCAAAGAGCGGCACATACCTGAGTGCCATTGAAAGGACGAGGGAGAGCCTCGGCGAGAGCTTGCCGAAAACATAAAGAAGTTTGTCCCTTGTCATAAGGCTGCTGAATGACCGGAATAGATACAACACCGTTACGATGATGCCTGCATTGACGGCGCCGTAAACGGTCGCCTCAAGCGTTACGGGGGAATCGTTTATAACAAACAGTACTGTTTTACCGTTGTGAGAGGTTAGCGGATTTATTACTGTCAGAGCCGCGAACAGGGCAAGGTAAAACATATGGGACGAGAGCGTGTTTCCTTTGTCTCGCAGTAAGAAATACGCAAGCGCTCCTATGCCTCCGATAAGGAGAAGTATGGGATTCTGCGAGAACATCAGAACCAACGTCATCGCAAGAAAATATACAGTTATAACAATTGGATTGCAGTCCTCGAGCCGTCGCATATTCTTCTCCTTTCTCTTTTCTGTCGTAATTCAGCCGATCATTTCAGATCTTCACCGAGCGCGCAGGTGTACAGCCACTCGATCCTGTCGCCGTCCTTGAGGATATATTCTCCTGCGCCGACGGACGGACATTCTCCGTTTACGTAGTACATCCATCCCGAAAGATCTCCGTATTCCGTCTCATAAATGTAAGCGATCCCGGAAATGTACACATAGGTCGCATCTCCGTCATTTTCAAGCTGTATCTTGTGCTTGCGCGCGGCTTCTGTCAGGACGGTGTATACCGTGTCGCCGTCAGCGATCTCAAATTCGGTGGTATCAAGTATTGTTCCGTCCTCTGGAATGTGATCGGCACGTCCCGCGACGGTGTCGCATCTGATGGTCAGCGTCACCGTGCCCACAGCGTTTTCCTTTGACGCGCTGTCGCCGTTGTAATATTCATCAGCCGAGCGTATCTCTATCGAGCAGACGATCAAAAGCGCGATCGCTGTGACGATCAGAACGGCAATGAAATTCTTTATATTACGCTTTTTTAATGCAAACAGAAGGACAGATACAGCACCGCCAATACAAACGATGATAAGACAGGCTAATGGTTTGTACCCGTGCTCCGAATTGTCGTTTCCGCTGTCGGTGTCGGTCGGAACGCTCTCGGAACCTTGCGAGGGGGAAATGGGCGTTGTGTCAAGCGATGGATCCTTTTCGGTATCCGAGGGCGAGCGTGTGTCGGTGATGAGATCATCGTTCGATTCGGTCTTATTCGTGCTCTCGGGGTCAAAGTCCGTATCGATATCGGTGTCGAGTCCCGTGTCGATGCCGTCTGAGAATCTCGAATCAAGCAGATATAGGGAAGGTCTGCCGCCCGTCATACGCAGATATGATACCGCGGCGCAGAGGACTTGGACCGTTGCCGTTGCGTTGGAAGCACCGCCCACCTTGTGGCAAAAGCTTCCGTCGGGAAGTCTGTATTTGGCTATTCCGTCGAAAAGCGTGTCGCCGTTTTTGATAAATCTGTCATCCTTTGATGCGTCGATGCCGAGTGATGACAACGCTATTATTACCTGCGCAGTGCTTTCGGGATTTGCCGAGCCGTAGCCGGCAAAGTCGCCGTCGTCAAGCTGACATTCCGACAAAAGGCTCAGCGCATTGTCTATCGCAGATCTGACGTCACTGTCGGAGGAATAAAAGGGCGCGAGTGCCTGTACCGCCATGGCGGTAGCATCAACGTCACTGTACTGACCCATAACAGCCCAGCCGCCATCATTTAATCGGAGATCAAGAAGCTTTGCCTTGACCTGCTCCGCCGTATATTTTCCGCCGCTGTAACCGTTGTTTAAAAGGTGCAGGCCGAATATCCAGCTCATAAGCCCTTGTTCTCCGACGGAATTTTCGAGCGTTGCCGAAATATAGCCGTCGTCGTCGCCCGATGCCGCAAGGCAGAGCGCATATTTCAGCCTTGATGACGCAGAGTACACCTTGTTGCTTTTTATGTAGGAAAGAAGCGCCGATCTGTATGATGAGAGATCGTATTTTTTGTACTGCGCGAGGGAAATAATATACCACTCTGCGGATGTGCCCGCGTTTTTTGTCAGGTATCCGTCTATCCAGGCTTGAACCCCGTCAGCGCTCGATAC
This sequence comes from uncultured Lachnospiraceae bacterium, assembly GCA_964472845.1. Classification (GTDB taxonomy): domain Bacteria; phylum Bacillota; class Clostridia; order Oscillospirales; family CAG-272; genus HGM12650. Next base: position 45,932 of record CAYYND010000001.1, read on the forward strand.
GCCTTGATAAGCCAAGATACCGTCGATAAGGTCCTGTGCCTCAACGACGGTATTTTCGGTTGGCTTTTCTGCGTAGCACGGTATCGCTCCGAGCAACAGTACGGCAGTAACTAACAGTATTGCCGCCGCAGAAAATTTAGATCTCATAACGCTTTTTTGCCGTTAAAGCCAGAGCAAGCGCTCCGCAGAGAGATACTGCAAAGAGAACGATGTAAACGAGCGAGTCGTCACCTGTTAAGGGATTTTCAACAACTTTTACTGTAACTGCGGGGGGGACCAGTGTTTGAGTTGCGCTTGTGGCACTGATAATGAAAGAACCTACGTTATCAATTTTTACCGTGACCTTTCCGTCCTTGTCGGTCTTGAATTCCGTTGCAACACCGTTGACGGTGATGACGGCATCCTTTACGGGATCACTAAACTGATTATAGTTTTCATCGAACTTTGCCGCATTGAGCGTCAGAGTGAGCTCGCCGTTCTTTTCGACTTGTGCCGTGTTGACGTCAAAATAGCAATATGTATCGCTCCAGCTCGAAAGGTCTGTATATATGAAGGCGTTGATAAAGTCGCCGCCCTTTACCTCGTCGTCAAGTCCCATAGCCATAAGGTTATTGACATAGTAGCCGTATGAACCGCCGTTTGCGACACCCCAGAGCTTTGCAAGAGACATTCCCCACGACCCGGCTGAGGCTTCATATCCTGCCGATGCGCCGCCCTCAAACTTTGCTTCGTGAGCACAGTACAGAGCATCGTTTATCGTCAGCTTGGAATCGCCGTCGATATCTGTTATGTTGATCTTTTCCTGTGAGAGCACGAGCTTGCCTTTATCGTCGGAGATAGTTACGTAAACATCTGCGGACGAAGAAGTACTGCTCTCTGCGAATACGCCGAGTGTAAGCGTACTCAAAAGGACTAAGACTGCCAATGTTATAGATAAGATCTTTTTCATTTTTATACCTCTTTTTGTTATGATTATATTTTTTGATCTGCTTTCGCCGATCAAATATTCGGCTTTAATGATGAGTATGCTTGAGAAGAGCCGTTCGCCTCTTTCTTTGCTTGAACTTCGGCGTTTTTGCGTGCGGCAAGACGGGCACGTTTGGCTCTTGCTCTCTTTTCTCTGTTTCTTTGGCGGCGGTCATCGTTTCTCGGCGGTTTTATGCCGGCGGCTTCAAGCGCGCGAGGCCATGGACCGAGAAAAGCTTTTATTGCTACGACTTCAGCCTCATCGAAATCGGCTCTTTGCGGATAACGGCTCTCCACAAGCTCGGTGTATTTGATACGCAGAAGGCGAATACACTCCTCTTTGCTGTATTTTTTTTGATCCATACGATACCTCCGAAATACAAAAAACGCTTTCCTACCTCAAACGGTAAAAAAGCGCAGCTATCCTATCGGTCGAAAAATGGGCATACTTCACCCATATACCAACGAAAACGGCTACGCTCTTCAAGTCCAAAAACGATCGTGCAAATGCACATTACCTATCGCTGTCTTGGCGAGTATTCCGACTTATGAGACCTGCGTCTCAATTACGGTAATGACGGTTGCGACGGATTTTCACCGAACTTCCCTCTGATCTGCACAAAGCAGAGCCAAGCTGCGAAAAATATTTAATTTTCATACGTGCTGAGCAAAACGCAAAGCAAGCTTCATCAAGACAGTATTATATCACCTTTTCATACGATTGTCAAGCCGTTGATCCAACAGATTTTGATCCTGAAATTGATATTGAAAGTCTTAACTAAAGCGAGGTGCACGGCATATACTCTTAACAGAAATACGCCAAAAGGAGGCAAAAACGATGCAATTCGACCGCGAAGCGATAGATAAGCTTCTTTCACTTAACGATTTTCAACTTAAAATAGTGGTAACAAGACTTCTCAAGGAAAACGGCATAGACCCGTCAATGCTAAACATCGACACTAAAAATATGGCGGCACTCAGAAGAACACTTCAAAATGCAACAGAGGCGGACATCGAAAGAGCCGCACAACTGCTCTCGAAGCTCAAAGGAGGACAGTGAAAACTTAAATATACTTAAATATAAACGGAAAGGGGAGGGTATACCGTGGCACAGGGAGAAAACAGAGTCGGATCGGACGATGCCAACTCTGCATTGAGCAAGCTTTTAAGCGATCCCGAAGCACTCAGATCGATCGCTACGCTCGCGGGGGCTTTCGGCAAGAGCACGGGCGGTGAGAGCTACGCATCAAAAACGCAAAGTGCGTCGCAGAGCGGCGGCGAGGTCAAAGGATTTAAAATTCCCGACGGATTGTTTGACGATCTGCCCGAGGGTCCGCAGGACAATGAAAGCCCAGATAACGATCATAATGATCATAATACCGAGAACGGAGACGACATTCGCGCCGAGGCCGGCTCGGCATCGGTCGGAGGCGGCGGAGATATTCTCGGATCTCTGATATCTCCCGAAATGCTTCTGAAGCTTCCCGAGGTGATCGCGGCGGCAGGACCTTTGATGCAGTCCTTCGGACGTCTGAGGGAGGACAGCGCAAAAGGCGGAAAAGCATTTCACCGCGGACGTGTTCCGACAGAAAAAAGATGCGCCTTGCTCGCGGCGATGAAGCCATATCTCAGCGAGCACAGATGTAATACTGTGGATATGATGATAAGCCTTAGCAAATTCTCATCGATCTTTGAACGCAAATAAGCTGAGAAAGGAGAATATATGTATTCACGAATAGGACGCAGAGAGATACCATCAACAGATCGCAACATAAACATTCCCGAAAATTACAGCGGCTCTGCATTTAACGGCGGACTTATCGGAGATCTTTCCGAAAAGCTCCCCGAGGATGTATCTGCAACGTCAAACGCAGATGCGTCAGCGGATATAACGGAACGGATTAAATCGGACGCGCGAGGGGAGGGCACCGAGCAGAGCGGAGCGGTATGCGAATGTGACCCGTACACGCGCGCCGCCGTGTCTTGCTCCTTGCCCGGGCATATGGCTGTCGGTACAAAGGAGTCGCGCATACTGCCGTTTGATAACGACCAACTGCTGATACTCGGTCTGATACTTTTACTTAACAACGGAACGCTTGACGAGGACATACTCGTCCTCCTTATATTACTGCTTCTGTGATAAATAAAAAAGCAAAAAATATTATGTCGCTGACACGGAGCGACATTTTTTTTTGAACCTTTATGATAAAATCATATCTGAAAAAATACATAACATCAAAGTTAAAAAGAAAGGAACTGAAAAGTATGATAAAAAAGACGGGTGGCTTTGAAAAAAGCCTTGAAAATGAAAGCCTTGTGATAAAAATACGGGGCGAGATAGACCATCACAGCGCGGTGGACATACGTGGAGACATAGATCGGCTGATATATGAGCTCTCTCCGCGAAGGCTCGTGATGGATCTTTCCGTAGTGGATTTTATGGACAGCTCCGGGCTGGGGCTCATTATGGGAAGGTATTCGGTTATGTCGGTGCTCGGTGGCGAAACGGTGCTGCGCGATCCCGCACCGTCAATACTTAAGATCATCAAGCTTGCGGGGCTTGAGAGAATGATAAAGATCGAAAAAAGCAAGAAATAAGCCGTGCAACAGAAAGGAAGGCAAAATATGAAAAAAAACACTGTAAAAAGAGATATGACCGTGCTTAACAGAGTAAAGCTCGTTATTCCATCGCTGTCCGTAAATGAAGGCTTTGCCCGTGCGGCAGTGGCGGCATTCTGCGCTCAGATAAATCCTTGCGCCGCTGAGCTTGCGGACATAAAATGTGCGGTCTCCGAGGCGGTCACGAACTGTATCGTTCACGCATATAAAAATACCCCGGAGGGAATGGGAAACATTACACTGACCGTAAAGCTTTGCGCCGACAGAGTGGTTATTGTCGAGATAAAGGACAGCGGTTGCGGAATCCCCGATGTAAAAATGGCAAGGACGCCGCTTTTTACCACAGATGCAGCGGACGAGCGTAGCGGAATGGGATTTACGGTCATGGAAAGCTTTATGGACAGGCTTAGGGTAAGCTCCAAGGTCGGACGCGGAACCAAGGTCACAATGTACAAGTACCTGAAGGATCAGGAGAGCCTCTGAATACATAACAAGATCCTTATCAGGGAGGGGAAAACGTGAGCTATTGTGAAAATGAAGTGCACGATCTCGGAGAATATCAAAACAGTGATGCTTGCTTGGAAGCGGAAGAGAGCGGCGTGGCAAAAGAGACTTCTGCCAAGGATATCGGCAGAGTACGGGATGCAAGTCCGCTTTATGCTAAGAATACCGAGCTCGTAAGACGTGCCGCTGAGGGGGATGAAAAAGCACTTGAGGAGCTGGTAATTTCAAATATGGGGCTTGTGCGAAGTATCGCGCGTAAGTTTATTGATCGCGGCACGGACTATGAAGATCTTGTTCAGATAGGTATTATGGGGATGCTTAAGGCGGCTGAAAGCTTTGACATTACCAGAGGGACGGTATTTTCAACCTATGCCGTACCTTTGATCGTGGGTGAGATACGCAGGCATCTGCGCGATGACGGAATGATAAAGGTCAGCAGACAGTACAAGCGGCTCGGTATGGCGCTCAGCCGTGAGCGGAACCGTATATTAACCGAGGAGGGGCGAGAACCGCGCATAGAGGAGCTTGCGGCACTCTGCGGCTCGACTCCCGAGGAATGTGCTATGGCGCTTGAGGCGATATCTCCCGTTTCTTCTTTTTCGGACACGGTGGGGGGAGACGAGAGTATGACGCTTGAAAGCACACTTGCCGACGCTGACAGCGAGGCGGAGATCGAGCGTATAAACGACCGCCTTGCGCTTAATCAGGCTATATCCAAAATGCAACCGACATGGAGAAAGATCGTGCTCTTGCGGTATTACAGAGGAAAGACTCAGCAGGAGACGGCGGATCTGCTCGGACTTTCACAGGTCAAAGTATCGAGAGAGGAAAAGAAAATTATGGAGTTTTTGCGAGGGGAGCTCGTTGTATAGTGTGACCTTTGACTCTCGGCAAAATATTTAAAAAGCGCAGCGTCTCCGACACTTTAAAGAATATCATTGAAAAACGTTTGATTGAAACTTGCGACATTGCAAAAAAATAACCGTTGTACCTACAAAGTGTACAACGGCTTTTTGCTATATGGGAAGAAAGGTCGGCTCTTTCAGCCTTTGTTACGTGAGTCGAGGGCAACGATCACGTCGATCGCCTCAATGTAACTGTCAAATCCGTGTCCCGCACAGAGTGCGACGCAGTTTTTTCTCATATAAGATATCTGTCTGAACTCCTCGCGCTCTGAGATGTCGGATATGTGAACCTCGACCGTCGGAATCCCCACTGCCGCTATTGCGTCTGCGATAGCTACCGAGGTGTGCGTGTAAGCCGCCGCATTCATAACTATCCCATCGAAGTTTCCGTAAGCTTGCTGTATTCTGTCTACAAGCGCACCTTCGTGATTGGATTGATAAAATTCGGCGACGATGCCGAGCTTATCGCAGTGATCTTGAATATAATTTACAAGATCCGAATAGGTCTTGCTTCCGTATATCTTTGGCTGACGTATGCCGAGCATATTCATATTCGGACCGTTAATGATAAGGATCTTCATAAGGTCGTGGTTCCTTTCTGTTCGTATTATGAGCGCTTGCGAGCCTTTTTTCCTTTGTTAAGAACGGAAATAAAGATAATGAGTGCAACGGGAAATATCAGTGCAAAGATAAAAGATGCTGCGATATTTCCGCCGAACGCATCGGCGACGGCTCCGGTAGCGGCAGGGCCTATGAGGCATCCGAGATCTCCGCCGACCGCGAGCAGAGCAAACAGGGTGACGCTGCCGTTTATTCTTTCAGCGGCGAGCGACAGCGCGCAGGGCCAAAGTATTCCGACCGAAAATCCGCAGAGAGAGCATCCGAGTAAGGAAATGAGACGTATCGGCGAGAGTGCCGCGACCAAATATGAAAGCGCGCAAAGCACCGAGCTTACAAGCATACATACCGTCGGATTCAAATGATCACTGAATTTTGAGTACAGGATCCTTGCCATTCCCATAAGAATTCCGAAAAGGCAGGGTCCGAATATATCTCCGAGTGCTTTTGATATACCGAGACCGCTCTCCGCAAAACTCGACGACCATTGAGACATAGCGAGCTCGGAAGCTCCGGAGCATACCATAATTCCAAAGAAAAGCAGAAAAACGGGATTTTTCAGAAGGCTTCCGATGGAAGTCCGCTGAGCCTTTTCCTTTCTTGCCTCGGGCGGTAACTTTGAAGGATCACCGTATATGGGAACGAAAATAAACATAACGAGGGCTATGAGAGGGGCGACAGTCCAAAGAAGCGCAATAATTCTCCAATTTTCAATGCCGGCAAAAAGGATAAAAAGCGTCGTTATGATGATAACGGAAGCTTGCCCCCAGCAGTAAAACGAGTGCAAAAGGCTCATATTTCCCGATTTGTTTTCGGCAGGACAAGCCTCTATGATGGGGCTTATCAGTACTTCCATAAGTCCGCCGCCGATGCCGCAGAACACGTTGGATATTACAAGCCCCCAATAGGGATTTTTGAACCAAAAAGGGAATATCGCAAATCCGCCGATGCCTAACATAGCAATTATCAGCGCGGATATGATCAGTGATCTTTGCGAAAATTTATCCGAATATTTTGCCGTGAGAAGGTCGACCGCAAGTTCCACTCCGAAGCAAATGGTTATAAGAAGAGATATTTCCGAAAGAGATATATCGAACTGCTTTCCGAACTGTACGAACAAAAGCGGAGCAAAATTTACGACGACTGCCTGCGTGATGTAACTTGTACAACAGGCGATTATGGTGTGCTTTTGGTTTAGTTTCATTTTCATTTTCAAAAGTGTCCTTTCAAAGCGGCGGAACATAAGACGCTTCCGTCGGTGTGGCTGAATTTGATATCATCCTTGCGGAAAATAAGTACCGTTGCTGAAACTATGAGAGAGAGCAATACAAGCAGATATCTTTTGTATGATGTTTTTTCTCTATAATCTTCGTATCTTTGCAGATTGAGTTAATCGCACCACGATGCTATCATTTTTGCCCGTTCGGCTGCGTTGAAGATGAACTCTTCGGGCCACATAGCCTCATATTCGGGCTTTGAATGAATGTTGAGCTCGAGAGTTATCGGAACATCCTTGCCGTATTTTTTCATATCACTGCCCACCTTTTTGAAATCCACCGAGCCATCGAAGGGCAGATAATGGAGATCGTCGTGCCAGGTAACGACAGAGGGATCCTTCATACCGAAATTGTCGTGCATATGTGTACATACAAGACGATCGCCGTACAGCTCCATCATATCGATGTTAGGCGTATAGCAATGATTATGACCGCAGTCGTGGCAGAAGCCGAGATTTGCGGCGTCGCCGTAGCGTTTGAAAAGAAAAGCAAGATGCTCTGGGATCTCGAGATTCTCAAGGGCTATCGTAACGCCTCTTTTTGCGGCGTGTTCTATGATTTTTCCGAAGCGGTATGCGCCTATCTCGGACGGCGGAGGAGCGACTGCCGCTACGGTAACATGAGTTATCATAATGCCTATGCCGTTATCGCCGCAGGAATCGACGCAATCGCAAAACATTTTTTGATAGTCGTCTCCGGCGGTACCCTCTTCCCAGATGCAGTTCATCTTAGAGAAGGGGGCGTGAAGTGTTTGATAGACCAATCCCACTTTCGACGCTGTATCGGCGATGGAAGCAATATTGCGTTCTCTTGTCCAACCCGTGAAGAAGGACGAGAATCCTGCCGATTTTATCATAGGCAACTGTGCTTCTATTGAAATATCCATTCCCATTCCTGCGCTTATTCCTAACTTTTTCATATGTACCTCTCCTTTTTGTTTTTATTTTCTTTTTAGTGATCTTAGATATTCTTTAGTTGTATTATCGATGCGGAAGCTCTCGCAAGCTTTGGATATCGTTTTGTTGTGTACCCATACATCCGGTATCCGGGATTCGAGACAACCGATCGTGCTGTCGTATTGCTTTGCAAGCGCTGTCGCCAGATACCAAGCACACATCATATTGACGTAGTATTTATCCGAGCGTACGCTTGCTACGATCTTCGGCATATGAGGCTCAAATCTTTCATCAAGAAAATATCTCATAAGTATCGCTATGCCGAATCTTACGGTGTATTCGTGCGTACTGCCAATCCACTCAAGTGCTTTTCCGTACAAAATATCGGCTTCCGCGTCGGAGAGCCTTGCGAAGGCTTTCGGAATAAAGCTGTCGCAGGTCGCCCAATTGTCTATATACGGCAGAAATCTTTCTGTTTCAGACAGCGCTTTTGAAAGATCCTTTTCTTCGGAAACGAGAAAGGCGTGAAGATGGTTTTCCTCGAAATACGTATGCGGAAGCTCTGACAGAAAGGACTCTGCCGCTTTCGTGCCGCGTATGCGCTTGGCAAGTGCGCGCAGTTGTGGGACTCTTATGCCTATCACAGAGTCTTTTTCAATGTTCGGCACGAGCTTTTGAGAGAATATTTTATAGTCCGAATCCGCAAGCTCGAGGAGCATATCAATGATGCCTTTTTGCGTTTGAATGTCGGTCATTTTATGCCTCCGATATAGGTCGTACTACTTTGAAAATTATACCATATCCTCATAACAATTGTAGAGTCAACCTGTTAATAAATCGTAAAAGACCTGTTTTTTTCTTTTTGTTTTGAGCATTTACACAATAATTCATAACTTCATCACACAGAATTCCTAAACGGATCCTATAATTAAACCATAAGTTGTAATACCCGTGCGGTTTACAAAGGAGGTACTGAGATGAAAACAGATCGAAAGATAACATCTAAGATAATAGCGGTGATCGTATCGGTCGCCGCACTCTTGAGCACTTTGACCGCCTGCTCGTTCGGCTCGGACGGCAAGGACGGCACTAATGGACTTAACGGCTCTGACGGAAAGAGCGCATATGAAATAGCCGTTGAGAACGGCTTTGTAGGAAGCGAGGCGGATTGGATCGCAAGTCTTAAAGGCTCGGACGGCGCAAACGGTTCGGATGGCAAGGACGGAGAGAACGGAGAGCTTTCCGATATGACTTCCGCCGCGCTCAATCTTCTTGTCGAGTCATATCAGCTGGCGGTAAAAGAGGGTTTTAGCGGCACTTTTGCGAAGTATATAGAGAGCTGCTTTTACGGGACTTCCGATACCGTGGCGCCGGCGGTAAACAAAGGACTTTTGTCCTCTGTCATCGTGTACTGCAAGTTCAGTACGGTATCATCATTTCCATACGGAAGCTCGGGCTCGGGTTCTCAGCAGGGAAGCGGTGTAATATATAAGCTTGATAAGAGCAACGGAAACGCCTATATTATAACAAACCATCACGTCGTCTACAACTCGAGCAGCAGAACATCGAACGGTATCAGCGACGAAATAAGCGTATATCTCTACGGCAACGTGACCGCCGAAGGAGCTGTCAAAGCGGAATACGTGGGAGGATCGCAGACATATGATATCGCGGTGCTGAAGATAACAGGAAGTGACGTAATAAAGAACAGTGTAGCGCAAGCCGTAACGGTTGCGGATTCAAACGAAATAGGCGTAGGAGACTGCGCAATTGCGATAGGAAACGCCGAGGGCCTTGGAATATCCGCAACAACGGGTATAATAAGCGTTGATTCCGAGTACATCGAAATGACCTCGGTAACGGGGTACGGCAAGATACAGTACAGAGTTATGCGTATCGATACCGCGATAAATTCGGGCAACAGCGGCGGCGGACTTTTTAACAGCCGCGGAGAGCTGATAGGTATAGTGAACGCCAAGACCGCGGATACATCTGTGGAGGGTATAGGATATGCCATCCCTTCAAACATAGCGATCGGAGCGGCGCAGAACATAATAGATAACTGCGACGGGAAGGCGTATACTTGCGTAAGAAAATGTACGGTTGGGATCACTCTGACGACGAAAGCGTCGATGGCAGTATATGATGCCGAGACGGGAAAAGTGTCTATAAAAGAAACGGTAGCCGTAAGCGAGGTCGGTGCGAACACAGCCGCCGAGGGCAAGCTCCGCGCGGGTGACGTGATCAAAAGCATAACCGTCGGCGGCAAGACCGTCTCGGCTGACCGTATGTTCTACATCATCGACGCATTCCTCGGAATAAGAGCGGGTGAGAGCGTAACGATAGAGGTCGAGCGCAACGGTGAGAAGATAAACGTTGATATCACATTTGCCGACAGCGATATTACAAATTATGACTAAAAAAATTGTGCACTTTTCACAAAGATTCAAATTTTTATAATAAATATTCGTTGGAACTATTTACAAGATCGACGGATTATGGTAAAATAATATCGGGGCAAGATCAAGATATCATTGCTCAATAAATCAAGGAGGTAAGACTAATGAAGATCACAACAGTCGGCAGACAAATGAACGTTCCCGAGGAAACCAAGGCAGTGCTTGTAAAAAAGCTTTCAAAGCTTGATAAGTACTTTGATAAAGAGGGCGATGCCACGGTAACCTTCAGCCGTAAGCACGGCAAAAGGTACATCGAAGTTACGATAAGCGCGGCAAATACACTTTTCAGATGTGAGCTCGAGGGCGAATCCTTCAGAGAGTCTATTGACCGTGCCGTTGAGACCATAGAAGGTCAGATACGCAAAAACAAGACCCGCCTTGAAAAGAGGCTTCGCGATGACGCATTTGATGTTCCTTATTCGGATGACGAGGGATACAGCGAGCTTCTTGACGATTATGATGAGGAGCCTGAATTTACCATCAGAAGAAAAAGCTTCTACTTCAAGCCTATGACGGTCGAGGAGGCTATACTTCAAATGAATCTTCTCGGACATCAGTTCTTCGTATTCAAGGATGCGGAAACAGAGCAGACCTGTGTGGTATACGCGAGGAAGGACGGAGCATATGGGCTCATTACTCCCGATGAGGATTGATTGCAAAGATCAAAGCTAAAGGCTGAAAATTAAAGTGAATATTTGATTTAAACGGGGCTGTCGGTGTTTTATGCCGACAGTCCCTCTTTTGATGACTTTATTCTACAAGTGTTTTTACAAGCTCGTTCATTTCCTTTCGCGAGGTAACGGAGTGCGCTTTTTCTATATACTGCTGTCTTTCACTTTCGGGAAGCGCGGCAAATACTTTCATAGCGGGAATATTGTGCGTCAGTGCCATACCGAGCCCGAGCGGAAGATCGCCCGTGTACTCATAATTTGTATTAATATCTCTTTTTTTATCGTTTTCGTTTTTCATCATTCGAATGTTCTCCTGAAATATTTTTTGAGGGAGGCTCTTGATGATATTTTTGACACGGCAGGGCAATATTACACTTGGAAAAATCAGGACATATACTTTTCGGACATCTTGTTATCCGTTCTCAACGTGTGCTTCGTTGAAAATAAAGCACAGCTGTCGAAATGCGATCGATCGAAATATAATACAAGGCGGCGCTGATCTGCTTAAAATCGTCAAAAAAAAGACAGATCCGACGGTAAGAAGGGATCTGTCTTTGAATTTTTATTTAGATCCTTGCGGATCTTATGAGTGTGCGTTACCGCTCGACGTTTTCTGCGTCGGTCAGAATGCCGAATATAGCGGGGCTCAATGTATAAACGTAAGGGGATCCCTCCAGCTTTGCGTAAAAGAGCCCGTCATTGGATTCTTTGCCGAGGAGTATGACTTTAGACGTCTCGGTGTATTTGCCCGAGGACGTGTCCTTTTCCCGATAAGCCAACGTGATCTTGATCGGATCGTCAAGCCCGTATTCCGCAAGCTTCGAGGAGTCGTAGGTAATAAAATCCTTGAATTCCATTTCTGTTACGGCTTGTGAGAGCCCGCCGTTTATTTCATCTCCGGGATAGCTCGCCTCTCCGCCGTTGACGGCAAGCTGCCAACGTCCCGAGACCTCATCGCCTGTTTCCGCCTCGTCTTCGTGCCATACATAAAGATAAATGTTTTCGGATCCTTCCACCTTTACGGATATGACGTTTGACAGGGAAAGGGTCGGGAGAGTGTCGTGCTGTAACATATCATCGGGAGTATATTTGAATTTGCTGAGCAGTCCTTCTTCGACCATATATACGTTGGACGGAGACGACGCCTCGTTGATGTAATACATTCCGTTATATGTGTTCTTTATTCCGATGTTGAAGCAAAGTTCTCCGTTGACGGAATCCGAAAATCTTATGACAGCGGTCGGGGTGTTGAGCCCGTATGCGGTCAGTTCTGAGTCGGTCACATTTTCAAGCATCACGCTTGAGGAAAGATTTGTAAAAGCGTTTATCATATATGTGAATTTGTCGACGCTGAGGATAAGATCGGGATCCTCCTTCCACAGCCAAGCCGATCCGTCATCATTCATAACAAATGAATAGGTCTTTTCGAGATATGTGTAGGAGATCTTTGTAAGAGATTTGGCATCGATCGACGCGACGGGGTAGGTTACGGCATCTGTATCGTCTTGAGTGCTGTCGGAGCTGTCGTCGGACGAACCGGAAAGCACGACACCGATATATATTGCCAATAATACCACGAACACGACGGACAGGACGATAAGCCCTTTGTGTTTTTTCATATTCGCGCCTATCTCCTTCTTCTGCGTATCCACAGGCAAAGTCCCGGGACGAATATAGCCAGCGGTATGACCGCTATAAACATAACGCTCCAGAGTCTCGCCGCACCCTCTGATACCGTCAGTGTAGGCTCGTCGAGCGAGCTTCCGCTGATGGGGGCAAGCTCGGACTCAAAGGAGTCGAACATCCAATTCAGCGAATAGAGGTAGTAGTAATAGTTTCCGTATGAGACTGCGGATGCTACCGTATCCGTGAGCATTTCGGATGACGAGAACCATACGATCTTTGACGTTCCGCTATCGACCGTTTCGCTCAGTGCGACGCCGAGGTTGTAGGATGCTTTTTCACTGCTTTCGGAGTCATCGACCTTGAGGTAAGAGGAATCGGATGTGCTGAAAAGTATTTCGGACTTTACATTTCTTACGCTCGAGAGTGCTATGGCGTGAGCCGACGGTATAAGTGCCTTGTAGTTGTTGCTTATGATATCCGCGGTTATCGCGTGTGTGCTGTTTACCTTCGGATAGATCTTATACGGTGTGTTTGCGGTATGATTTGAGGAATTGCCCTCATATACCATACCCTGAAGTGCGGAGGCTCCGTAATATTCGAGTACTGACAAAAGATTGGTCTTGTCGGTATCGTTGTAGTTTGTTGAAACAAACAGATGCCCGCCGTCCTTGAGGTATTCGAGCAGCTTGTCGGCTTCATTCTTAGTGATATCGTTTAGAGGATCTACGATTATCACGCACGACGCATTGTCGGGGATGGCTGCCGAGTCGTTTACGATATCAAGTGTCTCGTATTCGATATTGTAGCTTTCCATCGCGCTGAGCAGGGTTGCGGACAGCGCAGCCTCGCCGTGACCGGAAAGGATATATGCTTTCGGAATGCTTTCCGTAGTAACATATTCGATGGCACTCGTCAGCACGTTTTCCGCATCAAAATACAGGGACGGGGAATATCCGTTGTATTGAAGCATCAGAAGCGTGTAAGAATCGGTCGGATCTATCCTGCCGTAGCCTTCGGCGTAGTAATAGTAGAGGGATGCGTTGTCTATAACTTTATATCTTTTTTCGCTCTCGACTATGAAGCTGTGATTGGAAAGCGTGCTTTCCGTGTACTTTGAAACGAAGGTCGGATCCTTGACGGGATCGATGACCCGGATCTGTATCTTGGATGAAAAGCCGACGTAACGTTCCGTAAGCGTCAGAAGCTCGGCGTCCGTCTCACCGTTCTCGCATATCATATACAGAGTTACGTTTTCCGAAAGCTTGTGAAGAAATTTTTCCGTGGTCTCCGAGATCGTGAATTTTCCCGATGTGCTCGTATCAAGCACGGTGTATTTTGAGGGAAGGGCGCTGATCAGAAGATTTACTACTATCAGCACCGCAAGAAGCACGGCTGATACCGCAATTGTATAAGAGCCCGCCTTTGATCTTCGGTCGAAGAGGGGGCTTTTTGCTTTTTGGCTTGAATTAATGCTTGTGTTTTTCTGTTCCATATCTGCCGACCTCCTCAGCTCCAACGTTTTTTCTCAAGTGCCTGCACTGTAAGAAACACAAAGAAAACTATTATCGAAACGTAATAAACGACCGCGGTGAGATCAAATATTCCGTAAATGAAATTATAAAATCTGTCAAATACCGCAAGGGACGAAATACAATTCGGCAAAAGTCCCTCAAAGAAAGATCTTTTGACATAGAAGAGTACCGACGTGGATATAATAAGTACGGCGGCGACCGATATGGAGACGATATGATTCTTGGTCAGAAAATAGAGCGCGACCGAAAGCAAGGCTGCGATTATCATAATTCCCAGGTATGAGGCGAGCGCCGTGGCGGGAATAACGGCAGCGATGATATTCATAAGGTAAAGTGCGAGGATTATCGCAAAGCTTACTACCGCGGAGATCACCTGACTTTCCGTCAGCGAAGAAACAAAGAATGATATCGCGAGCAATGCGGCGCCGAGCAGGAAGAATCCGAGCAACGCGGCAAAGCAGGAAGAATAGTCTATGATACCGAATGCGCTGAGAATGAAGGGATAGAATACCATAACTACTATGGAGAGAAAATATACCGCGAGCAGAGCCATATATTTTGCTATGACTATGCTCGAGAGCTTCATCGGCAGCGAATAGAGCAGCTGATCAGTGCGGTTCTGCTTGTCCTCCGAGACCGCACGCATCGAAAGTACGGGAACGATGAGCATCAGCACAATCGAAAGGTTGCCGAGCGTATATTCAAACATTGCCGATTGGTTATAAAGGTTTACTGCCGTTGCGAATATTCCCGCAAAGCAGAGCAGAAGGGCAATAAATATATATCCTGTCAGATTGGTAAAATAGCTTTTGAATTCTCTTTTGAAAATGGCTAACATAAGACTCGCACCTCCTTATGAGAAAAGCGGCTTGTAGTCATCGCCGTCTTTATCCTCTTTGTCCTTGTCCGTGCCGTTGTCATCCTCGTTTCCGCCCTCTCCTTTTTCAACGAGATCCGTTACGGTCGGCTGATCCTGCTCGTTGTCCTCGGATCCCGAGTCGGGGGCATCCTGCGTCAGTGCAACGAATATGCTTTCGAGCGTAACCTTTTCAAGCTCCAGCGCAACTATCGGAAGCTTTGCGTTGGCAAGCTTGTAGAATATCTCATCTCTCGGATCCGAGTCTTTTTCGACCGTCACGGTCAGCTTGCATACGCCCTCTTCGGTCGGGAGCACATCGGAGGAAGCCTCAAGCACTCCTTGGCATCCGCTTATGACCTCAATAGCCTCACTTGCACTGCCTCTTACCGAAATATGAAGTGTATCTGATCTGTTTACCGTCGCATCAAGGTTTTCAATCGTGTCATTAGCCACGAGGTTGCCGTGCGATATTATCATAACGTGGTCGCATATCTCGGCGATCTCGGCAAGTATATGACTGCTGAGGATGACCGTCTTGGTCTGACCGAGCTTTTTTATTAGTCGGCGTATTTCTATTATCTGTATTGGGTCAAGTCCTACCGTCGGCTCGTCAAGTATTATTACATCGGGGTCACCGAGCATCGCCATCGCGATACCGACACGTTGCTTATAGCCCTTGGAAAGATTGCGGATAAGGCGATTCTTTACGTCGATTATCTGTGTGAGTTCCATTACTTCTTTTACCCGTCTCGATATCCTGTCGTAGTCCACGCCTTTGGCTTCGGCGACGAATGTAAGGTATTCAAGCGGAGTCATATCTGTATAAAGCGGAGGTATCTCGGGCAGATATCCTATACTTTTCTTTGCCTCGACGGGATCCTCGTATATATCGTGCCCGTTGACGAGGACCGTGCCTGAAGTGGCGGCGAGCGTACCCGTGATTATATTCATCGTGGTGGATTTTCCTGCGCCGTTCGGACCGAGAAATCCGTAGATCTTACCCGGTTCGATAGAGAAGCTAAGATCGTTTACGGCTGTGTGCGTGCCGTATTTTTTAACTATACTTTTGACTTCTATCAAAATGCTTACCTCCGAATTTTTATTTGTTGCTTACGCGCGTTTGGCTTGTGATCATACATCATATACGATATCAAAACACTGTGTCATTCCTATGAAGATATATTGACGCTTTTATGATATTTTTTGCTTTCATTTGTTTATTTTGGCACGGAGACTTATGTCGTAAACAAACGACTTCTGAGCATAATAAATTTTCATCTTATCGTTGACAATAATACTTGAATATGGTATAATCTACACATATAATGAACGAATCGCTGATAATTTTTGCACAAATTATACAAAAATCGACACTTTGTTATATAAAAAGGCAAAGACCGCAAAAAACGCCGATCAGTACGAAAGGAGATGCCGATAAAAAATGACGGACGGGAAAAATAATATGAATCGGGAGCTTGCGCCGTACTATTTTCATCAAGGCACAAATTATTTTGCGTGGGAATATCTCGGGGTTCATTTTAGACCCGAGGGCTATACTTTCAGGGTATGGGCACCGGATGCCGACGGCGTTTTTTTGGTCGGCGATTTTAACGGGTGGAAGAGAGATCTGCCTATGAAGCGCGTAACGGAGCAGGGAGTTTTTGAGATATTCTGCGACAAGGAAAGTGTTAGCGCGGGGCAAAATTATAAATATTTGATACTTAACGGTGAAAAAGAGTTCTATAAAGCCGATCCGTATGCTTTTTTTGCGGAGCGTCCGCCGAATACGGCTTCCGTCGTTTACGATATAAATGCGGTAGAGAAGTACGGCTGGCACGATGCGGGTTGGCTTGAGTACCGAAAAAAGACCTTCGGAAACGGAACGACGGCTTATCCTCTGAATATCTACGAGATCCATACGCTTTCGTGGAAGCGTGACGAAAACGGTTCTCCGCTTCAGTGGCGACGGCTTGCCGAGGAACTTGCCGCTTATGTAAAGCAGATGGGATATACGCATATCGAGCTTATGCCGATAGCAGAATTCCCGTACGAGGGTTCATGGGGATATCAAGTGACGGGCTACTATGCACCTACCTCAAGGCTTGGCTCGCCGGAGGATCTGTGCGCCTTTGTGGATACGCTTCACGGTGCGGGCGTGGGAATAATCCTTGATTGGGTCCCTGCGCATTTTCCGAAGGATGAGTACGGGCTCTTCGAATTCGACGGAAGCCCTCTCTATGAGTATCAAGGCTTCGACAGAATGGAGCACGAGGGATGGGGAACGAGACGTTTTGACGTCGGGCGCGAAGAGGTACAGAGCTTTCTTATCTCGAACGCTACCTTTTGGATAAAAAACTATCATATCGACGGTATACGGGTAGATGCCGTCGCATCTATGCTCTACCTTGACTACGATAAGCGTCCCGGCGAGTGGATCCCGAATGTTTACGGGGACAACAGATGCCTTGAGGCTATCGCGTTCTTTAAGAAGCTGAATGCTCATATAAACGGAATGTATCCCGATGTTATAATGATAGCCGAGGAATCCACCGCCTTTGCACATATTACCGGGTCGGAGCACGGCGGGCTCGGATTTACCTACAAATGGAATATGGGCTGGATGAATGATATGCTTTTTTATGCGGAGAAGGATCATATATTCAGAAAATATCATCACGAAAAACTTACGTTTGCATTGACATACGCTTTTGAGGAAAATTATATATTGCCTATATCTCACGATGAGGTCGTGCACGGCAAAAAATCTCTTATAGACAGGATGCCGGGGGA
>CAYYND010000002.1:0-37960 GCA_964472845.1 uncultured Lachnospiraceae bacterium
GGTTCCGCACCTCCCAAAAACTTTCAAAAATTTTTTACTTTCTTTTTCTGTAAAGCTTTTTGGCTCCACCTTTTTTTAAAAAAGGTGGAAATCTTTTGTTTCTATCTTTTTTTAAAAAAGGTGGAGAAATTCTTATTTAGCTATCTTCCTTAAGCTTCAAAATTTAAAAATATTCAAATTAATAAAATATGTATTGAAATTCGCCGATTTATATGATATAATAAAATATCTATGCTTAGAAAGAACACAGAGGCGGGATTAACAGATCTTCACCGACCTTGAAAATACATATCGTATATGGAGGAAAACCTCAATTGAAAAATCCGATAAAGCTTCGCTCCGGGGTATCGGTTCCGGAGCTTACAAAAAAAGAAGCAGAAGCAAAATGTTATCTTACGAGAACCACCCTTTCGAAAATGCACCTTATTCCGGCAGGCGATCCCGTTGCTTATATGAGAGCTGACGACGGAAGCGTAATATATTTCTTCGATCCCGAAAAGGTAAAAGAGGCGGCTCCGGAGCTCTGGTACTATACGCCGTCAAAGGGCGAGACTATGACGCTTGAAAACGGCACGGTAATAGAGAGAATGAGCACCAAGCGCGCCGCGTCATACGGATACTACACGCTGGAGAGGCTCGCTTCTATGAAATATGACACTATGGAAGAGCCTGTTGCATTTACATACAGGAAAGACAAGAGCCTGCTTTTCTTCTACGACAAAAAGACGGCCATCCGTCAGCCTCTTATGTGTGTTAAATGCGGCAAGAAAATAAGATTTAAGCGCAAGCTTTGCGAGGATTGTTACGCAGAGGATCTCGCCGAGCGCCGCGCCGAGGGAGATCTGCACAGAAATTCCTACTACGGAATGGATCCGAAGAAGGTAATCTTCTTCGATCTCGAGCTTACGGGAGTTTACGATCACGACGAAATAATCTCTATCACGATCACGGACGCCGAGGGTAGCCTTATTATGGATACGCTCGTCAAGCCCGCGCACACCAAAAAGTGGAAGCGTACCGAAAGGATACACGGTATAACGCCCGATATGGTCGCGGACGCGCCTCTGCTTGAAACGCTCAAGCCCGAGCTTCGAAGAATATTCGACAACGCCGACAACGTAATAGCGTACGGCGTCGCAACTGATTATTCTCATATCAAATATATCTACGACACAGAAGAAGAACGCGAGGCGTTCCACCAAAAGACGCGCTGCTGTGCGAATGAGTTCGTGCGCTATATCCACGAGCACAGACCCGATGTCGTGCACGCATCCCTTACAGATGCTATGGAATGTATGCAGATCGAATGGGACGGCACGGCTCATACCTCGATAGCGGACACCATCGGATGCCGTAAGGTCTGGGCAAAGCTTTTCCCGCATTACTACGAATCCGAGCCGACAGCTTGAGCGAGGAAAGCGCGTTTTTCAGCAGACCCTTTTTAAAAAGTGGAGTCAAAAAATTTTCCACCATTTAAGCCTGTCGGAAAAAAAGGCGGAGCCAAAAAACTTTACAGAAAAAGAAAGCAAAAAATTTTTGAAAGTTTTTGGGAGGTGCGGAACCCTTTTTTCAAAAAGGGTTCTGAAAAAAATTTCCGCTTTTTCAAAAAAGGCGGAGCTAAAAAACTTCACAGAGAATTTTCTTATATTTTTTTGAAAGTTTTTGCGCAGCTTTTTTCAAAAAGCTGCCGGGGCACGGGGCAGAGCCCCGAGTAAAGTCCTTGGGAGCCCCGAAAAAAACGAATCATTCTCGAAAGGAAAACATCTATGTCAGCTTTTTTTACAAACGAGATCCCGGCTCCCGCTCCCGAGGGCAGCGAGCTTGTCGCCACGGTTTACGATCCTCTTCAGGTAATGATGATAAGGGGGCTGCTCGAAAGTCAGAATATCCCCTTTATGATACGCGAAAGAGGCTCGGGCGCGTACATTTCCATTATAATGGGAACCAATTATCTCGGAACGGACGTATACGTTCCGTTCTCCTGCGTTGACCGCGCACTTGAGGTCATCGCTCCGCTCTTTGAGGGCGAGGAAGACTGCGAGAACGCCGACGAGGAAACCGAGGAGCTTGACGGATCCGAGGACGAGAACGACGAGGAATATTCGGACGAGGACTAAAAATAATCAAATAATACAGAACGCGGAATACCGAGACGGCGAGAGCCGAGCCCACCGACTGGCACGAGCTTACGCATTATTATGAAATTACGAGAATAAAAGAAAAGGATCACAAACAATGAAAGAGATACTCCTTTGTAAGTACGGCGAGATCGTTCTTAAGGGCGCAAACCGTAAATATTTTGAAGACACGCTCTGTAAGGAACTTAAATACCGCGCGTCATTCCACGGAAATTTTAAAATAACCCGCTCGCAGAGTACTATATATATCGAACCCTGCGACGAGAACGCCGATATCGACGGAATGTTCGACGTCGCGACAAAGACATTCGGCATCGTCGGCGTCTCACGCTCGGCGGTCTGCGAAAAGAATATGGAGAGCATCAAAAAGGCGGCAATGGAATACATTCCGCAGTTTATGAACGGCATAAAGACCTTCAAGGTAGAGAGCCGACGCTCGGATAAAAGATTCCCCCTCAATTCCATAGAGATCTCCTGCGAGATCGGCGGCGCAATACTCGAGGCGTGCCCGCATCTTAAGGTCGATGTCCATAATCCGGATATCGAGGTAAGGGTCGAGATAAGAGAGTTCGGCGCTTATATCCACGCCGGACAGTTCAAGGGCGCGGGCGGTATGCCCGTAGGTACCAACGGAAAGGGAATGCTCCTGCTTTCGGGCGGCATCGATTCACCCGTCGCGGGATTTATGATGGCAAAGCGCGGCGTCAAGATCGAGGCAGTGCATTTTGAGTCCTTCCCGTATACGTCGGAGCTTGCAAGAGAAAAGGTCATAGAGCTTGCAAGAATAATCTCCTCTTACACGGGAAGCATCATCGTGCATATCGTTTCGCTTACCCATATTCAAGAGGAACTCGTAAAGCACTGCGATGAGGACTATTTCACGCTCCTTTTGCGCAGATATATGATGACGATCGCCGAGCGCATAGCAAAGGAACGTGACTGCGGCGCACTTATCACGGGCGAAAGCGTCGGTCAGGTTGCGAGCCAAACGATGCAGGCGATCGCGGTGACCGATAACGCCGTTTCGATGCCCGTGTTCCGCCCCTGCATAGGAATGGATAAAGAGGAGATCGTGCAGATCTCAAGAAAAATAGATACCTACGATACCTCAATACAACCGTACGAGGATTGCTGTACCGTGTTTACTCCGAAGCATCCCAAGACTCGCCCCGAGCTTGAAAAGGTCGTTCGCGAGGAGCAAAAGCTTGACTTTGAGGCACTCGTAAACGAGGCACTTGAAAGTAAATATACCGTCTACGCCAAGGCGGAATTTTAAACTTAAAACTTTAAACTTTAAGCTTAAAACATAAAGCATAAAACATAAAACTTAAAACTTAGAATCGATAAACACAAAAAGCAGAGAGCTGCTTCGTACAGCTTTCTGCTTTTTATATTTGGCTTCTATAATAATTGCCCTCGGATTTCGTTATCGCGGAAGCTTTCAGGTGTTGTTCTTAACAAGAACGTCGTGCGCGCCGCCCTCTACTATCGAAACAGAGCTTACGAGCGTAAGCTTTGCCTTTTCCTGAAGCTCGGGAATTGATAAGGCGCCGCAGTTGCACATAGTGGATCTGATCTTTGAGAGCGAGAGTGCTAAATTGTCGTGAAGCGAGCCTGCATAGGGGACATAGCTGTCTACACCTTCAACAAAGGAGAGCTTCTGCGCGCCGCCCATATCGTATCTCTGCCAATTTCTCGCTCTGGCACTTCCTTCGCCCCAATATTCCTTCATATAGTTGCCGTTGATGAGTATCTTTTGCGTGGGGGACTCGTCAAAACGCGCAAAATACCTTCCGAGCATACAGAAATCGGCTCCCATAGCAAGCGCGAGCGTGATGTGATAGTCGTGAACTATGCCGCCATCGGAGCAGATCGGAATATAAACGCCGTGCTTCTTGTAATATTCGTCTCGCGCCTTTGCTACCTCGATCACCGCAGTAGCCTGTCCGCGTCCGATGCCCTTGGTCTCTCTTGTTATACATATTGAGCCGCCGCCGATGCCTATCTTTATGAAATCCGCGCCTGCATCAGCTAAGAAGTTAAAACCTTCACTGTCTACTACGTTGCCGGCACCTACCTTGACGCTGTCGCCGTAATTATCTCTGATCCACTTTATCGTGCGCGCCTGCCACTCAGAAAATCCTTCGCTTGAGTCGATGCAGAGCACGTCGGCACCCGCTTCTATCAGTGCGGGAACTCTTGTCTCGTAGTCTCGCGTGTTTATGCCTGCACCTACGATGTACCTTTTCTTTGAGTCAAGCAGCTCGTCGGGGTTTTGCTTGTGCTGTTCGTAGTCTTTTCTGAAAACGAATGCCGCAAGATTGCCGCTTTCCGTGATTATCGGAAGAGAATTGAGCTTGTGTTCCCAGATGATGTCGTTACATTCCGCGAGTGACGTCCCCTCCTTGGCGTATACGAGCTTTTCAAACGGAGTCATAAACGAGGATACCTTCTCGTCTCCCGTCATTCTTGTGACCCTGTAATCACGCGAGGTGACTATTCCCATAAGCTTGCCGTACGGCGTGCCGTCGTCTGTTACCGCAATGGTCGAATGCCCGTTTTTCTCCTTTAGCTCGAGAACCTCCTTTAAGGTCGCGTCGGGCTTTATGTTGGAATCCGAGGTAACGAATCCCGCCTTGTGATCCTTTACTCTGCGCACCATAGCCGCCTGATCCTCTACCGTCTGCGAACCGAAAATAAAAGAAACTCCGCCTTCTTTTGCCAGGGCGATCGCCATGGTATCATTCGATACGGACTGCATTATCGCCGAAACGAGCGGAATGGACATAGTGATGGCGGACTCTTCGCCCTTTTTGAATTTAACGAGCGGTGTTTTTAGGGAAACATTGGACGGAATACAGTTAGCGTCCGAATATCCGGGCACCAAAAGGTACTCGCTGAAGGTGTGTGAAGGGTTGTCGTAATAGTAAGCCATAGATCTCTCCGTTCTGCCGCGCGGCGGCTTTGGATATATTTTTATGATTATACCACAAGCGAAATGCAAAGTCAATACCGAAATGTCGAAAACAGTCGGCTTTTCCGACCGATCCGCCGAAATGCTTTGGAATGAAAGGATTGCTCTCATAAAAAGCTTGCCTACATAGCGCGGCTCTGCTCCGCCGCAAATATATAAATTGTCCCCGACAGATGCTCATAAAAGCTCTGCCGGGGATTTGTTTTGCAAAAGTATGTGATCCGAGCCGCGTACTATGCGACGGGCGCGGGTTTATGAATTTTTATCCGAGTCGTCCGAGACATTGTGCCTTCTTCTGTATTCCTCGCGGCGCTTTGCGCTCCTCTGCCTCTCTCGCTTGGAAATAGCGCGGATGATGAGGATCGCGGCAATGACTATCGCCGCAAGCGTAAGGAGCGTCGGGATCGCGGAGACGAGCCAGATGGAGAAATCTGCGCATCCGTCGGCAAAATCCGCCCAGCTTTCTTTAAATGCGTCGCCGAGCTTGTCGAAATAAGTCTGATCGTTTGCGACCGTTTGAGTGTATTCTATTACTTCGCAGAGCGATACGACTATCGTTGCGTTGTCGGTAAGCACATCGTAACGGTTTAGCTGAGCTTTGTATTTTTCGATCTCATATATGACATTGTAGAGCTTATCCTGTACCGTCATCATATAGTCAAGGTCTTTGGATTCCTCAAGTATTTTCTGAAGTGCCTGTCTTTGACTTTCGAGCGTCTCAAGACGAGCTTCGATGTCGTAATATTTATCGGTGATATCGTCCGAGGTCAGCGAGGTGTTCGTTACGTTTACGAGCTCGCCGAACGCGGAGAGAAATTCGCGGAATTTATCCGACGGAATGCGCAGAGTGTAGCTTGCGCGCCTTGCCGAGCTTGAAGAGTAGCTGTTGCCCGAAACACTTGAGGTTTGAATGTATCCTCCGTATTGTTCCGTCATCTTCTCAAGCTCTGCTGTGGCTTTGTCAAAATCCTTTGTCTCGGCATTTACGTTTGCGTTGTAGATGATCTTTCTTCCGTCGTCAATGGAAGACTCCGATTTTTCGCCGTATTCGTTGCCGCTCATTCCCATATCTGAGTTGTATGAGTCACCTGCCGACGGCTTTTCCAAATAATTTTTATCTCCGTCGTTAGAAGACGAACAGGACGCAAGGCAAAGGATGGATATGAGAAGGATAAGGAGAACTGACAGAGCACGAGCTCCAAATCTGTTGATCGCGCGATACTTTGACTTTTTCATAGCGTTACCTCTCTTTTATTTGTTTTTTGAGATTGAATTTCTATATGTTGACTAAGTTTTTTTTGCTCGTTTCTTTCGTTCTCTTTTGGGTTTTTGCCCAAAAGTTTTGTCGAGTGACAAGAAATACCCCCAAAAACCTTTAACAGGCAGACGGAAACTGCCCCTTCACTTGTATAGTCGGATATTTTTGCAAAATCTTTTACTCATTTACGAAAAAAATCCGCGTGCCCTTAATTTCTTTGCCAAAAAATTTAATCAATCCGCTTAATGCTCTTTTTTACATTTATAAGCAGGAATACACCGAGTATCGCAGCAAGTATCGTCGCGCCGGGCGTGTTGAGCCAGATGCCGTCAAGTCCGAGTCCCCAAAGTGTACCGAGCATTATCAACGGGAACACCAGAGCGACCGACACCGACATAATAGTCGCGTGAATGGGCTTTTCTATCGCACTGAGCAGACTTTGCGTGCTTACCGTAAACCAACGGAAAAGATTGGAAAGACAGAAGAGCTTCAGCGCGTGCGAGGCAAGCTCGAGCAGCTGAACTTCTTCGGCTTCAATGAACATAGCCGCAACTATATCCGATCCGAAGAACAGGAACGCCGTAGCAACGGCTCCGACCGTAATGGCACCGATATAGTTGCATACCGCTATCTTCTTGACTCGGTCGTATTTTTTCGCCCCCCAGTTGAACCCGATGGCGGGCGCGAGCGCATCGCTCATTCCGTAAAACAGCGGTTGGCACATATCTCCCGCATACATAAGTACGGAATACGCCGCGACCGCCGTCGTTCCGCCGCCCTCGCCGAAATATTTGACTCCGAGCGTGGCAAGCGAAATATTCATAAGTATCGAGGTAACTCGCCCTGCGATATTGCTCATAAACGTGGGCGAGCCGCAAGCTCCGATCTCTTTTATCATAGGCAGACTGAAGTGCGGCTTTTGGAATTTAAGCAACGCCTTGCCGCGGATGAAAGGTATCATAGCCGCTATCGAGCAAAGGCTCATTGCAATACAGGCGGCAAGCGCCGAGCCGACAACATCCATCTCAAAAACTATAAGAAACAGAAAGAGCATAATAAGAGTGGCAACGTTTGAGAATATGTTTATGAACATACTCGTTTTGATATATCCGCTTATGCGCAGATAGTTGTCGAGCGCAAAGAATATCGTAGTTATCGGACTGCATAACGCATAAGTTCGTATATACCTTACCGCCGTGCCGAGCAGATCTTCCTCGGCTCCCATAAGAGAGGCAAGCGGCTCCGCGGCGGCATACATCGAGCCGCCCATAAGCACCGAAAGCCCGAGAATGAGGATCACGGAACAAGAAAATATGTTGTTCGCTGACTTCTCGTCCTTTCTTCCGAGCGCGATGGAGATCGGCACGGATGAGCCAACGCCGATAAGATCGGCAAGCGAAAAGTTTATTAGCACTATGGGGTAGGCGATGTTGACCGCGGCAAGCGCCGCCTCGCCTAGCCTGTGCCCTAAAAATATGCCTTCAATGATGGTGTATATCGACATAGCGAACATACTTACCATACCCGGCAACGCTACGACGAAAAATAGCTTCCACGGCTTCATCGTAGCAAACATTACTTTGGAGTCTGTTTTCATTTTAATCGTTTTCCTTTTTGTTATCAAACCAATCTGATATGTACGCGGTAAGTCCGGGTATCATATCTTTTATATCGGAATCGGTGGTGTTGATACATAGATCGTATGCCGTCGCATCCCCCCATTTTTTGTCGGTGAACATAGAACGGTATGCGCTCCTGCGACGGTCGAGCTCGCGGCATTTTTTGAGTATCTCTTTGTCCGAGAGCTGTATTCTTCCGTCCGCATCTGTACGTTCACGACTGCGGCATCTTTCGAGCTTTGCGGCGTCTTCGGCACACACGAATATACGAAACGGCTTCAGATCGGCAAGGATCATATCTGCAGCTCTTCCGACGATCACGCAATCACCTTCAAGCGCGAGCTTGCGGATAAGCTCCTGCTCGGATGCTATGAGCTGTGCTGATCTCATCAGAGCTTCACCGGATCTTGAAAATCCGCGCGCGATAGTTGAAGGGTAAAAGGCGCGAAGCTCTCTTTCGGACATATTGGCAACATAGTTTTTGTCGAGCTTTTCCTTTTCGGCGACCATTTCTATGATCTGCTGATCGTAGCAGGGAATGGAAAAGGCATCGGCAAGTCGCTTGCCGAGCTCGCGACCGCCCGAGCCAAACTGACGGCTGATTGTAATTATCTTCATATCGAGGTCTCCTTTCGCTTTTTGAGTTTTTGCTTTTGAGAGCTTTGCTCGGTAGAGAGTATACCATATAAAATGGTAAAAGTCAAGCCCGGAGACCTTCCGAAATGGGGTCACCGCCCTCATTCAACCACATCGTCAAAAAATCCGGGTAAAATTCATAAAAAATGCAAAAAAATGCCTTTTTAATAAAAATTAAAAAACTCTCTATTGACAACATTTAATAAAAGCGTATAATATACCCTGTATGGATATTTATTTTTGCGGGCTTGTCCTGCGGAACGGAGGAAGATATGAAATATTACAATATGAAGATCGCGGGACTTGACCGCGCACTTCCCATATGCCGTGTGACAGATGACCTTTACATCGGAGCTTTCATTATATTCGGCGATCCCAAACTGACCGAGGCAACCGCCAAAGAGCTGCTTGCCAAAGCCCCCGAGTTTGACTACATTATAACCGCCGAGGCAAAGGGCATCCCGTTAGCGCACGAGATGGCACGCCAGTGCGGATACAATAATTATATAGTAGCCAGAAAAGCCCCCAAGCTCTATATGACGGGCGTGTTTGACGTTGCAGTCAGATCGATAACCACCGCAAGGGAACAGCATCTTTATCTTGACGTCAAGGATGCCGAAAGAATGAAGGGCAAACGCATACTTATAGTCGACGACGTAATATCGACCGGAGAATCCCTTAAAGCGATAGAAACTCTTGTCGAGGAGGCGGGGGGCATCATCTGCGGCAGAATGGCAATACTTGCCGAGGGTGAGGCGACCGAGAGGGACGACCTTATTTACCTCGAAAAGCTGCCCGTTTTCGATAAGGACGGAAACGTGCTTTGATCTCAAAATAAATAATATCACTATATAATAAGACAGATATCAGAAAGGAAAAACAAAAATGAACAGAACGTACATTTCCGACATAAAACCGGGCGCATCATATAAGATCTCGGGCTTTATCGAAAATCTGCGAAATAAACGTACTATGGCGTTTCTCGTCATCAGAGATATCACGGGAAAGCTTCAGGTAACACTTGAAAAGGAGAAATATCCCGAGCTTGCGGCTCTCGTCGATCAAATGACCATCAATTCCGTCATAACGGTCGAGGGCGACGTCGTTGCCAATGAATGGGTAAAAATGGGCGGCATCGAGATGCTTCCTACAAATATTAAGATCGAATCCATCGCCGACGCATTGCCGATCAAAGAGGATTCGGAAATAGATTCCAAAATGGACTTCCGCTGGATCGACCTTCGCCGCGAGCAGAATCATCTTATGATAAAGCTCCAGACGACGCTGACCGCCGCTATGCGCGAGTTCCTTCTTGAAAGAAACTTCGTCGAGATCCACACTCCCAAGCTTATCGGCGCGGCGAGCGAATCCGGTTCGGATGTCTTTGAAGTAAAGTATTTTGATACAAAGGCATACCTTGCTCAGTCGCCTCAGTTCTATAAGCAGATGGCTATGGCGTCGGGACTTGACCGCATATTTGAGTCGGGACCCGTGTTCCGCGCGGAAAAATCCTATACGAATAAGCACGCGACCGAATTTACGGGCTTTGACCTTGAATTCAGCTATGTTACCTCGACCGAAGAGGTTATGCACATGGAAGAGGAGCTTTTGGCGTATGCGTTTGCCAAAGTAGCCGAAGCTCACGGAGAGGACATCAAACGCCTGTTCAACAAAGAAGTTATCGTCCCGACGGTTCCTTTCCCGCGTATCACGCTTCCGAAGCTCTACGAGGAGCTCGAAGAGCGCTACGGCTATAAGGTAACGGACGAGGCAAAGGGCGACCTTACCACAGAAGCCGAGCACCTCTGTGCTAAATATTCTATGGAGAAGTACGGCAGTGAATTCCTGTTCGTTACCGATTATGACGCAAAGGAACGCGCTTTCTACCATATGAGAGACGAGCGCGGCGTTCCTATGGGATATGACCTTATCTGGAGAGGCTGCGAGATCACAACGGGAGCTGTGCGCGAGCATCGCTATGAAGTCCTTAAGCGTCAGGCTGACGAAAAGGGACTTGCAAACGACGTTGAGTTCTATTTGCAGTTCTTCCGTTACGGATGTCCTCCGCACGGCGGCTTCGGACTCGGACTCGACCGCTTGACGATGCTCTTCCTCGGACTTTCGATCAAAGAGGTTCAGTTCCTGTTCAGAGGACCTAACCGTCTTACACCGTAACATTTCAAAAGACACAAAGATATAAACGAAAAAGGGACTGTCGCGCCGAGGTGCTTCAGCCCCTTTTTTTTCGCGCGCGATGAGAACGAAAACTTTGACACGCTTACAGCTTCATATATTCGTTGAGATCTCGCCGCTTGCGAACGCACTCTCGGGAGGGATCTTCCCAATTTGCATAATTTTTGAAACTTTATGCAAAAAAAATAAAAAAACTGATCTTTTGCTATTGACAAAAGCGCGACGGTCGGATATAATAGAGGCAGTTTTTCAAAAACAGTACGGAAAAGCTTCAGAGCCGCGAAAGGAAGGTATTTGCTATGATGAAAATGTGTATGCAAACCGCCGCCAACGCTTGTCAGTGCAGATCGACAGGCTTTTTCGCGATGTCTATGTGCGCGACCGCCGCTGATATGAATGGTATGAATGGCACGAGTTGCGCAAATAGTGCCAATAGTGCGAATGGATATATTTACGGAGTGGGCCTTTGCGGCGCACTCCTTTTTTGCCTTTTCGCTCTCCTTCTATCCTCTGTGCTCGCCCTTAGCCTTATTCTCGTGCATATTTTTGCGCTCGTCCTTACTATTTCGATAATTATACGAATTACGCGGCTACAATTTAATAAACGCAGTGCTGTGCCGCTGAAGAGCGGAGATGCTATTTAAGGTCATAATAGGCTTAAAGCTCCTCGAACGGTGTGCATTGCATTACCGTTCTTTGTTTTATGTGACTGAAATTCAAAAAGTATATTTCCCGTGACTTAAAAAGGATCGGGTGTAATATAATCAATAAATCAATAAATCAAACTATAAGTGAGGTAAAAAACAATGAAAAAATTCACACGCACAGTTGCGATCATTCTCACCGTCGCAATGGCAATTTTAATGTTTGTATCCTGCAATAAGCAGGAGAATAACGGCCCCGTCAAGAACGACGACGGCACATATACCGTTAAGATCGGCGGCATCGGCGCAACTACGGGCGCATATGCAAACTACGGTCTGTCCGTAAAACAAGGCGCACAGCTTGCAGTTGATCAGATCAATGCGGCGGGCGGATTTGACGGCATCAAATTTGAACTTCTCTTTGCAGACTCCCAAGGCGTTGCCGAAAGTGCGGTAGCCGCATACGGTAAGCTTCTTGACGACGGTATGATCATCTCACTCGGCGGCACGATGTCGGGCGAGACGGCTTCCATCGTTGCGGAAGGAAAAGAGGACGGCATACTTATGCTTACCCCCTCGGCATCGGCTAAGGATGCAATTGCCGGAAATGACAATGCGTTCCGCGTTTGCTTCAATGACCCTCAGCAGGGAACGGCATCCGCTCAGTTTATATTCGATAATCAGCTTGCAACCAAAGTAGCCGTATTCTATCAGAGCGATACAGACTACTCATCCGGACTTTATGATACTTTCAAAGCCGAGTGCGCGGTAAAGGGCATAGAGATCGTTGCGGAGCAGACCTTTACAAGCGACAGCGCATCTGACTTTACGGCTCAGATCAACAAGCTCAAGGAAGCAAAGGACGAGGGAGCTACCGTTATCTTTACACCTATCTACGCCGAGGAAGCGGCAACCTTCCTGACCCAGGCGGCACAGGCAGGTCTTACGGGCGTTACATTCTTCGGATGCGACGGCCTTGACGGTATTATCGGCAAGCTTTCCGATCCTGATTACGCAGAGGGTACGATGCTTCTGACATCCTTCGCCGCTGACTCCAACGAGGCTGACGTTAAGGCGTTCGTTGAAGCGTACAAAGCAAAATATAACGCAGTTCCCGACCAATTCGCCGCAAGCGCATTTGACGCAGTTTATGCGATCAAGGCAGCTATGCAGCAGGCAGGTCTTAAAGACGGCGACTTTGAGAATTTCAACGAGAGATTGGTTGCGGCAATGACACAGATCGAAGTCGACGGTGTTACGGGTACAAGCTCCATAAAGTGGACCGCCGACGGCGAGGCTGAAAAGAAGGCAAATGCCGTTATTATCAAGAACGGCGAGGCTGTTGCCTACACAAAAGACTGAGCGTTGAGCTTGTAGAGTATTCGGGCTCTGCCCGAACCCGCATAGAGTTTTATGGTATTCGGGCTCTGCCCGAACCTGCTTAGAGTTTTATGGTATTCGGGCTCTGCCCGAACCCGCTTAGAACCTTCTTGAAAGAAGGTTCTAAGAACTCCAAGAACTTCAAAAAAAGCAATTGATCTTTTAGGTTTTTTGCCGCTTAACAAGGCTTTTCGTTCATTTCTTGCCGAATAACAAGAAATAGACAAAAACACACGGCAAGAAACAAACGAAAAGTCTTATTAAAAGGCAAAAATAAAAACTCAAAGAAACAATTACTTTTTTCTCTTATTTTCAAATTTTCAAAAAGCTCGATATTGAAAGGATAGCAACAATGACACTGTTTTTTCAGACCCTGATAAGCGGGCTCAATCTCGGCAGTATTTATGCCTTGATCTCGCTCGGATATACTATGGTCTATGGAATCGCCAAAATGCTTAACTTTGCGCACGGCGATATTATTATGGTAGGAGCGTATACGGTCATATCGACCGTTATGCTTTCAAGCAGTATGCCGTCGGCGATATCTATTCTTGTATGTATAGCCGTGTGCGTCGCCCTCGGCGTTACCATAGAGTTCCTCGCATATAAGCCGCTCAGAAAATCTCCTCCGCTTGCCGTGCTCATAACCGCTATCGGCATAAGCTATCTGTTGCAGAATCTGGCACTCCTGATATTCGGCTCGGAGCAAAAATCCTTCAAGCTTGCACTGTTCGACAAGCTTCCGACAATAGAGATAGGGGACCTTCAGATAAACGGCATCACGCTTGCCACTCTCGTTACCTCGTCGATAATTATGATAGCGCTTACGCTTTTTATCGGCAAGAGCAAAATGGGCAAGGCTATGCGCGCGGTCTCCGAGGATAAGGAAGCGGCTGAGCTTATGGGTATCAGCGTAAACAAGACTATTTCGATAACATTCGCTATCGGTTCGGCACTTGCCGCCATCGCGAGTATATTCTACGGTGGAACTTACGTTTATGTCAAGCCCACGACAGGATCGATGCCCGGTATCAAGGCGTTCACCGCGGCAGTGTTCGGCGGTATCGGATCCATTCCCGGCGCTATGCTCGGCGGCATCATTCTCGGTCTCATAGAGCAGTTTTCAAAAACCTATATCGCTACTATGTGGTCGGACGCCATCGTGTTCCTCGTGCTCGTGCTCGTGCTCGTCGTAAAGCCCACGGGTATTCTCGGTAAAGAGATCAGAGAGAAGGTGTGAGAATGAAAAAATATTGGAAAACACTTTCAACCAAAAACATATTGACCCTTGTGTTCGTCGCGGGACTTTATGTGCTGCTGGCAGTATTTCTCTATACGGGAATGCTTTCGAGGCAGTACACGAATATGCTCATAAGCCTTTCGTGCTATATAGTCCTTGCCGTCTCGCTTAACCTTGTCGTAGGTCTGCTCGGCGAGCTCTCGCTCGGTCACGCGGGATTTATGTCTGTCGGACTCTTTACGGGTTGCTATTTTTCGATCCTGCTCGAGGATCTGCTTCCGCTTGCCGTACGCCTTCCGATCTGCACCGTCATCGGCGGAATTTGCGCGGCTGTCGTCGGCTTTGTCGTCGGTCTCCCCGCACTCAGACTGAAGGGCGACTACCTTGCAATAGTAACGCTCGGATGCGGCGAAATAATCAAAAACGTCATTACAAATATAATTCCGAAGGGACTTAATACGAGCAGCATATATTCAAAGGCAAAGGTGCTGTTCCCGTTCGCGGCGGTTCTGGTATTCATTACCGTCATCGTTATGATGAACCTTAAAAGATCGAGACACGGACGCGCTATCACCGCGATAAGAGACAATCGTATCGCCGCCGAGGCTATGGGTATAAACGTCACCTATTACAAAATGATGGTGTTCATACTTGCCGCGTTCTTTGCGGGAATGGCAGGCGTGCTCTACGGTCACTCTTTCTCAAATATGCAGGCGACTACGTTCGGATATAATATGTCGATAGAGATACTAGTTATCGTCGTGCTCGGCGGTATGGGAAGCGTCAGCGGATCCGTCATCGCCGCTATCGTCCTTCGTATGCTCCCCGAGATACTCAGAGGACTTGAGGACTTCAGAATGCTTATGTATTCAGTGCTCCTCATAGCAATTATGCTTCTCAACGCATCCCCGAAGTTCAACGAGCTTAAGGGCAAACTTTCGATCACAAACCTTATCAAGCAAATAAAGAAAAATAAAGCCGCAAAGAAAAAGGCGGCAAAAAAGGAGGAAGCGTAAATGTCAAGCAACGAAAAAATAAGGCTCGTTGAGCTTCCTTCAAATGCCTTCGTGCCCGAGAGGGACGCGGATAAAGCACCGATACTTGAAGCGCGCAACCTTGGCGTCGATTTCGGCGGACTGACCGCGGTCGATAATTTTTCTCTGATCATCGGAAGAACCGAGATCGCGGGACTTATCGGACCTAACGGCGCGGGAAAAACGACGGTGTTCAACCTACTGACGAATGTTTATCAGCCCACAAGAGGCTCTATAATGATAGACGGCTACAACACGGCTGGCAAGACCACCGCACAGGTCAACAGAATGGGGATCGCACGTACCTTTCAGAATATACGCCTGTTCTCCAATATGAGCGTTATAGATAACGTAAAGGTCGGACTCCATAACAGTATGTCAGAAAATCTTTTCTCGGCAGTTACGCACGGCTTCGGATACAGAAAAGCCGAAAAACAAGCTACGGAAAAGGCACTTGAGGCACTCGACTTCTTCGGAATGGCGGATCTTGCATATGCCGAGGCGGGAAGTCTGCCTTACGGCGCACAACGTAGGCTTGAGATCATTCGCGCGCTCGCGACGGATCCCAAGATCCTGCTTCTTGATGAGCCCGCGGCGGGAATGAACCCGTCCGAGACGGCAGAGCTTATGGATCATATCCGTATGATCAGAGACACCTACAATATCGCGATACTCCTCATAGAGCACGATATGAATCTCGTTATGGGACTTTGCGAGGGTATCTGCGTGCTTAATTACGGAAAGGTCATCGCAAAGGGAACCGCCGATGAGATCAAACAAAACCCCGTGGTCATCGAGGCATACCTCGGAAAGAAAAAGGAAGGAGACGCAGACTGATGTTAAAGGTTGAAAATATCAACGTGTATTACGGGAAGATAAACGCCGTAAAGAATGTCTCCTTTGAAGTAAACGACGGCGAGGTCGTCGCGCTCATAGGTGCGAACGGCGCGGGAAAATCAACGATGCTGAAAACCGTGTCGGGACTTCTTCATCCGAAGACGGGTACCATAACCTTCAACGGCGAGGATATCACGCATATCGAGCCGCATAAGCTTATTCCTAAGGGACTGTCGCAGGTTCCCGAGGGCAGACGAATATTTCTTCAGATGACCGTGCTTGAAAATCTTGAAATGGGCGCTTTTACACGCAAGGGAAATATCGATGCGGATATTGAAGACGTGTTTAAACGCTTTCCGAGACTTGAGGAGCGTAAAAAACAGATAGCGGGTACACTTTCGGGCGGCGAGCAACAGATGCTCGCTATGGGCAGAGCGCTTATGTCGCATCCGAAGCTCTTGATGCTCGATGAGCCTTCAATGGGACTTGCACCGATACTTGTCGATCAGATATTTGATATAATCAAGGAGCTTCACAAGGCGGGCACGACGATATTGCTTGTTGAACAGAACGCCGAAAAAGCACTTGCCATCGCCGACAGAACCTACGTCCTTGAGTCGGGAAAAATCGTCCTTACAGGTACGGGCGAGGAGCTTGCACAGAGCGACGCTATCAAAAAGGCTTATCTCGGCGGATGATGCACAAATGGGGCGGCGCGCCGAAAAAAGCAAACCTTCCCTCAGATTGATAAAAAAAGATGCCGCTTTGGCGTGATACTCTTAACGGAGTATCACGTCAAAGCGGCATTTGTTATTGCATTTTTCTCCCGGCGCGGCACTACCGCTCAATGTTTTGCTGAATTTTCGATAATGTTCAAATAAAATTCTCATAATCTTTTACCTATGTTCAGTTTGGGGCTATATAATTGACACTAAGGAGGCGATGCTATGTCATATCAATCGGTCTTTAAACGCTGTGAATTGAAATATATACTGACCCTTGAGCAAAAGCAACACTTGCTTGCTGTTATGGATCGCTATATGTCCATCGATAAGTACGGCAGAACGACCATACGCAATATATATTTCGATACCGATACATATCAGCTCATACGACGCTCGATCGAAAAGCCGATCTATAAAGAAAAGCTGAGAGTCCGTAGCTACGGTCTCGCCTCGCCCGACAGTAAAGTCTTCGTGGAGCTTAAGAAAAAATACAAAAGCACCGTCTATAAACGGCGCACCTCAACATCCGAGTACGACGCGATGGAATGGCTTACGGGAAAACAAGCGAGCCCCGAGCATACTCAGATCTCCTCGGAAATAGACTATTTTTTAAAATATTACGCCACCCTTCACCCCGCGGTCTACCTTTCGTATGAACGTGAAGCCTACTATTGCCGCGACGGCGGAGATTTTCGGGTCACCTTCGACGAAAACATTCTCGCACGGCAGACGGATCTTTCGCTTTGCTCCGAGCCGTACGGCACCCCACTTCTGGAAGACGGACTTGTGCTTATGGAGCTTAAATGCTCCGGGGGTGTGCCGCTGTGGATGGTAAGAGCACTGTCCGAAGAGCGTATTTATAAAACCTCATTTTCAAAATACGGAACCGCATACGAAAAGATTATTTTTTCGACCGTCACAAAAGGCTCGGTCGATAGGGATAAATATACAGATCAAAAAGAAAAAAAGGAGAATCTGATCAATGCTTGATCTTGACAAAATTTTTAAAGGCTTGTTTGACTCCGACCTTACATCCGTTATCGGCGTCGGAGATTTTATGCTCTGCGTCGGAGTTTCGCTTGTTATAGGATTAATAATGGCGCTTGCTTACGCCTACCGTACAAGATATACCAAAAGCTTTTTGGTAACGCTCTCGCTTTTGCCCGCCGTTGTGTGCGTGATAATTATGATGGTAAACGGCAATGTCGGCGCAGGCGTCGCCGTAGCGGGCGCTTTCAGCCTTGTCAGATTCCGCTCGGCACCCGGATCGGCGAAGGAGATCGGAATGATATTTCTTGCTATGGGAGCTGGACTTATCTCCGGAATGGGATATCTTGCATATGCCGTGCTTTTCAGCCTGATTATGTGCGCCGTGTTCGTGCTTTATAACAGTATCGATCTCGGATCAAAGAAAACGGCATCGTATAAGACCTTGAACATTACCATTCCCGAGAGCCTTGACTATTCGGACGTGTTCAGTGACCTTTTTGCGGAATATACCAAAAGCTTTGAACTCGTCCGCGTAAAAACCACAAATATGGGAAGTATGTTCCGCCTGACCTACGACATCGTGCTGCGCGACGCGAGCCGAGAGAAGGAGCTTATCGATAGGATAAGGGAGAGAAACGGAAACCTTGAAATAACCGTCTCAAAGCAGGAGATGACCTCCGACGGACTTTGATCGCCTTGAGCGCGCAAACACGCTTCCATCATTCCACAGGAGAAGGCTTCTCGGGCGGGCGTTTCGCCGTCCTGAAATATCGCAAACATCACGGTCGGACAGAGTCGTCCGCCCCTACGGGATAGATCAAATCTTTTTATGCGGTGGAAAGTTTGTCCGAAAAGCGAAAGTCCTCAACAAGCCCCCCACCGTAACCTCGGCATAAAATCTCCGCATACCTTGTAGGGGCGGACGACTCTGTCCGCCCGCCGAAGTTCACGATATCTCCAAGCGGGCGAACGCAGTTCGCCCCTACCGGGAAAGTGGAAGTTTTGCGCCGCACAAAAATACATTTTTCAAATTCCTCTATGTTCGCACCGTACCCCTTTTTCAATCCGTCGGCACATCAATAACAGGTCAACAGATCACACTGTGTAGCGTCCTCGCCAAAGACGGTTCAAAGGCGCGGCGTCTGAGCGCCTTTGCTCGTTTCTTTCGCCTATTTCTTGTCGAGTGACAAGAAATAGGCAAAAAAGAGATAAAAAATTTTAGTCAGCATATAAAGATAAAAATACATTAAATTCCTCAGCCGCTTTTTTTCTTTGGCACAAGAGGCGCAAATGAAATAGTTTTAAAATTTGTACCAAATTTTAAAACAGCAAAAAAGAAACGCCGAAAGCGGGGCGCTGCCCCGTACCCCGGTCGCTTTTTGAAAAAAGCGACGCAAAAACTTTAAAAAAGAAAACGCCGTCAAAGGTTTCGCCGCCTGCGGGCGGCGACGAGGGCTGCGCTGCCCCGACCGCGCGCTCGTATAGCGCTGACACCATTTGAAAATGCAGGCGAAACTTTCAAAAAGGAAATAAATTATTTTCTGTAAAGCTTTTGACTCCACCTTTAAAAAAGGTGGACGGAATCCATAAGATCACTTGTATTAACTATTAACGGAGATATTTATGAAAAGAAAAAATAATCAAAAACATTTCCATATCTCAATAGCCCTAATAGCCCTGCTGCTCACCGTATCGATATCCGTCTGCGGATGTAAAAAAACGCCCAATGACGATCTCCCTCCCGACGACAGCAAAAGCAACGATTCCACGCAGTCGCCGAGTGTCGATGTTCCGACCTCTAACGACGGAATGTTCACCGACCGCGACGGAAGAGCCGAATATGACGATACACAAAGCGTCCATATTCAACTTGACGGCGATAAGGTCACGGCAAGTTCAAATTCCGTCAGCATCTCGGGAAGCACCGTCGTGCTTTCCGAAGAGGCTACCTACGTAATATCCGGCAAGCTCAACGACGGCAAGATCGTAGTAAACGCCAAGGATACCGCAAAGCTTCAGATAGTGCTCGACGGGGTCGACATAACCTGCTCGGACTCCGCGGCAATAACTGTTATCGAAGCCGATAAGGTCTTTGTCACACTCAAAGACGGAAGCACCAATAAGCTCTCAAACGGCGGTACATTTGCCGAGGACGAATACGGCGCGGACGCCGTAATATTCTCAAAACAGGATATCACCTTTAACGGTACGGGAAGCCTTTCGATCTCCTCGCCGTCCGGTCACGGTATCGTAGGCAAAGATGACCTTGTGATAACAGGCGGAACCTATACCATATCAAGCGCGAAAAAAGGCATCGATGCCAACGACAGCATAAGAATAGCAAACGCCGATATTAAGGTCGAATCGGGCAAGGATGCCATCCATTCCGATAATTCCGACGATACCTCAAAAGGATTTATCTACGTCGAAAGCGGCACCCTCGATCTGACCTCGTCGCAAGGCGACGGCATCAGCGCGAGCGGATACATTAAAATAGACGGCGGCGAATTCAATATAACCGCAGGCGGCGGAAGTAAAAACGGAGCATCCCATTCGGGCGGCTCGTTCGGTCGCCCCGGTCAGAGCACGGGTAGCTCGTCGAGCAATACCGATAGCTTTAAGGGTATAAAAGCCGACGGCAATATTCAGATAAATCGCGGAACATTTGTTATAGATGCGGCAGATGACGCCGTACATTCAAATTCGACAATAACCGTCAACGGCGGTAGGTTTGAGATATCAACGGGCGACGACGGTATGCACGCCGATGAAACGCTCAGCATAGTAAACGGCGAGATAAATGTCACCGAAAGCTACGAAGGACTTGAAGCTTTGCATATCTTGATCTCGGGCGGCACGATGAAGCTCGTGGCAAGCGACGACGGGCTCAATGCCGCGGGCGGTACCGACGAGAGCGGATTCGGCGGTATGTTTGGCGGCGGAGATCAATTCGGAGGCGGCGGACCCGGCGGCAGACCGAGTGGCGGTGGCAGACCCGGCGGAAGAGCGGGCGGCTTCGGCGGCGCTATGGGCGGCTCGTCGGAGGGCACGATAGTTATTTCGGGCGGCGATATATATATCCAAGCCTCTGGCGACGGCATCGATTCCAACGGAACGCTCGAGGTCTCGGGCGGCAAGATCACGGTCTGCGGACCGACCAAAGGCGACACATCCGTGCTCGACTTTGACCTGACGGGAACCATAACGGGCGGAACTTTTATCGGCACGGGCGCTGCGGGTATGTCACAGAACTTTACCGACGCGGAGCAAGGCGTTATATTCGCGCGCGTGAGCGGTAAGGCAGGGGTCGAGATAACACTTGCGGATAAGTCGGGCAACGTCATCGTGTCGTTCACCCCTGAACTTTCCTTTGCGCTTGTTCAGATCAGTACTCCCGAACTTGCCAAAGGCGAGACCTACGTCCTTACTGTCGGTACTTCGAGTACAAACGTAAAGGCAAACTAAAAAAGATATATTTTTAAAAGCAAAAGAAGCCGATGAGGGATCCCGAAGGAGACCTCATCGGCGGTTTTACGTTAAGAAAAGATCAGAGATCAAAACAACTGTCCCGGAAGCTTTAGCTTTTGCTTCGGCGAAAAGCCCTTGTCGAATTCCAAAACGCCTCGCGCGTGAGATCTTCAACTGCTTTGTAGTCTTTTTCTGTTTCTAAACGTATCGTCAAATTTTTCATTTTAAATTTAAATCCTTTCATATTTGTGACGAACAAGTACGAGAGGTGAGCCGAGAATGTATTTGCAAACCTCTCGTTTACAATACAATCTCCAAAGTGTTGTTTTTCTTCAAACAGCAATCTCAAAAAACAGATTCAAGCCGAAGGCTTGTGGGTGTATTATAACATAAAAAGCTTGTTAGCGCAAGCTTTTAAAAAAGATTTATCAAAGCTTTCAATAGAATAAACGCCAAGGCGGCGAAAACTTCCGAAAAAATATTCGCGATTCCTATATACCGTAGGTTCCCGTTATCGGATCTTTGAAGATCCCTATCTCAGGCGTGGCAAACGTGAATACGGCAAACAACACGGCAATAATACAGAGCAGAGCAAACGAAAGCCTTTGCCACCGGCAAGACTCCCCGGTCTTCTTGAATTGCCTTGTTTCATAGATATAAGCAACCGCTGCTGAAATAAAAAAGATCGCAATGTTGATCCAATCCGGAGACCTTCCGATCACACCGTTGTAGGTGTAAAAGAGAACAGGGATAAGAATAAGCCCGAGCAGCGTGCCTTTGAGCTTCACGCACCAAAAGCTTTTCACATCCTTAAAGAAAAAACTCTGTATGAGAGCGTAAACGAACATAGGCCAGAAGAGCAGCTTCATATGTTCCCATGTGGATTCGTTTACACCCGAAAAGGGCGCGACCCATACCGCACCGCCCGTCAGGTCATACAGAAAATGTAATAACGTGCCGCCAAGCGACGTTACCGCAAAGCCCATCAGTTGCCATAAACCTATCGATCTTTTCATAGCTACACCTCATATTATACTTCAAATATAGGGTATTCACGGGCAAGCCAATATATGCGCATCCGACTTCGTAACACGCCCTGAAATTTTTTGAAAAATTATGATAGCCGATATTGACTTAAGATCAAAAAAAGGACCGCCGTACCGAAACGACAGTCCCCGATGCCGTGCTTATGCGCGTTTTCCCATTTCGTAGGCGTCACGCATAGCCGCCTTGTCCTTGACTTCTCCCTTTTCGTATGTACCCATACCGTAGATGACGCCCATTTCCTTGGCGCCTTCAACGCAATCCGCGTATCCTCGTAAGCAGGCAAGCGTAGTCTTAGCGGAAGCAAGCTCCTCATCGGCGGCGGTGACGATGTAATAAAACTCCTTGTTCTTGACCTCAAGCCAGCGCGCGACCGTTCTGTCGATCAGAGCCTTGAGCTGAGCGTCGATCGAATAGAAATATACGGGGCTTGCGAGAACGAGCACGTCTGAGTCGATCATCTTTTGCAAAATCTCTGCCATATCGTCCTTGATGGCGCACACTCCCGTTCCGCGGCAAGCGTAACAGGCGCGGCAGTAGCCGATATTTTTCTCGGCAATACGGATCTTTTCGACCTCGTGTCCCGCTTCGAGCGCGCCTCTTGCAAATTCATCGCAGAGGATGTCCGAATTGCCGTTCTTTCTGGGGCTTCCCGATAAAATGAGTACCTTTTTCATATTTGTGACCATTCCTTTCTCGGTAAAATATCATTTGAAAGACTCTTCTTTCAAGCTTACCATTCCTTCTTTTCCTTCGTGCAGTCGTTGTTCTTTTTCCGCTCCTCGACCATTCGGCAGAACCACTCGACCATATTCGGGTCGGTGTGCGAGAAAAATGAGGACTTTCCCTTGTCAAGCGCCGCGATGGCTCTCATATCTTCCGCTGTCAGCTCAAAATCGAAAATTTCAAAATTTTCCTTCATACGTTCAAGATGCGTCGACTTCGGAATAACAACGACTCCGCGCTGAATGTGCCAGCGAAGCATAACCTGCGCCGCGGTCTTTCCGTATTTCTCGCCGATGTATTTAAGCTCGGGAAGCTCAAACAGACCGCCTCTGCCCTCGCCAAAGGGAGCCCAAGCCTCAAGCTGAACGCCGTATTTGCCGTGCCATTCGATCGCCTCGTTCTGCTGATGATGCGGATGGATCTCGATCTGATTGACGGCAGGCTTTACGCGTGCAAAGCTTGCGATATCGACCATACGGTCAACGTAGAAATTGGATATGCCGATAGCTCTTATTTTGCCTTCCAACATCAAATCTTCAAGCGCACGGTACGCGCCGTAAACATCGGCAAAAGGCTGATGAAGCAGACACAGATCGAGATATTCGGTCTGCAATTTCCGCAGCGACTCCAAAACCGAAGCGCGGCATTCGTCGTAGCCGTAATGTTCGATCCATACCTTTGTGGTCAGAAAGATCTCTTCTCGCGGAATACCGCTTTTTACGAGAGCACTGCCGACCTCCTCCTCGTTGAAATAGCTCTGCGCCGTGTCGATCAGACGATAGCCGACCTTTAAGGCATCAAGCACGCATCTCTCACATTCATTCTTCGTGACTTGATAGACTCCGTAGCCGAGCATCGGCATCCGAACACCGTTGTTTAAGGTTACATACTGCATATTTTGCCCCTCCTATTGACTATTTTTAAAAATCGTGGTAGAATTAAACCGATCAAGTTAATTATATAACTTAAAGGTAACTTGAAGTCAAGAGGCATTTGAAAAATAATTCAATAAACCGAAATTTAACCTATGAAAATATATGGCAAACATCAAATAATTGCCTGACCCTCAAAAAACAAATAAACGAATACCGATTTGTCAAGGAGATAAAAATGCTGTATACGATCGGAGAAATGGCGAAAAAGCTCGGCGTGGCACCGTCGACGCTCAGATATTACGATCAGGAAGGACTCCTTCCGTTTGTCGAACGCTCGGAGAGCGGCATTCGAGTTTTCAAAGAAGAGGATCACGAGTGGCTTGCCGTTATCGGCTGTCTCAAAAAAACGGGAATGAAGCTCTGCGATATAAAGACCTTTATCGAGATGGCGATGCAGGGCGATGAGACCATAGAACCGCGGCTTGATCTCATCGTCAAGCAAAAGCAAGCTGTCAAGGCTCGGATCGACGAGCTCGAAGAAACTCTCCGCACACTTGAATTTAAAGAGTGGTATTACGAAACGGCAAAAGCCAACGGCACGACGGACGTTCCGCGAAATATGCCTTCCGATGAGCTTCCCGAACGCTTCCGAGAGACCCGCCGAAGGCTTAAAGGAAACTGAAAGCTTTACAGAAAAACAACTGTTTTGTTTTCCACCCTTTTTGAAAAAAGGCGGAGCCAAAAAAATTTCCACCATTTAAGCCTGTCGGCAAAAAAAGGGGGAGCCAAAAAACTTTACAGAAAAAAATAATTGTTTTGCTTTTTTACATTCTTGAAAAAGGGTGAATTCAAAAAACCTTACAGAAGAGAAAGCAAAAGTAATTATTTTGTGAAGTTCTTTGCGCTTCTTTAAAGCCTATCGGCAAAAAGCTGCCGGGGTACGGGGCGGAGCCCCGGAATAACAATTAAATTTTATTATAAAAAATCAAAAAGGAGACATTTCAAAATGAGTAGCTTTGAAAACCTTCGTATCGTAGACAACTTTTATCAGACTTCGTTGTTTTTCCCTATGCCTACGGTAATAATCAGCACGCTTTGCGAGGACGGAACGACAAACCTCGGCCCGTATTCGCTTGTCCAGCCGTATTACGTGGCAGGCAAGGACTTTTACGCTATGCTTCTGAGCTGCCGTAACTCGTCCAATACCGCCCAAAATATTCTCCGTAACGGAAAATGTACGCTGAATTTCATCGACGACGATCCCAAGACCTTCAAGGAAGCCGTAAAACTTTCGTGGCCCGGCGATAAGCCCTCGGAAAAAATGCCGAAGTGCAAATTCCGACTTGAAAAGAGCCTTGTCGAAGAGGAAACGGGCGAGCAGAGACCTATGGTTCTTACCGACGCCATCGAAGCTGTTGAATGTACGTGGGTACGCGAGCTTGACGGCGCGGATCGAGATATGCCGGGCGAGCTCAGCGGCTACGAGGGACCGTATCACGACTTTAACGGCATTACGAGCAAGTTCGGCGCACACTTCATTTTAAAGATCGATAAGATCTTAATGAAGAAAAAATACCGCGACGCCATTATCAACGGCGTCAGAGCAAAGGATTTTCCGCCGCTTCCCGTGGATTACGGCTACCGCGATTCCAAAAATTTCTGGTTCCATAAGAAGACGAGAATGAGAGCCGAGCTGCTTCAAGTGCGCAAAACGACGCTCGAATCTGTCCGTTACGCCGCAAAACGCGCCGACGATAAGGTCAAATTCACCGACGACGCGCTCGAAACTATCCTCGGCGTGCCGAGAGTCTTCCTTCCCGTCGTTCTGAAGGGCTGCGTGCAGTGGGCAAAGGAAAACGGAGTCGAACTCGTCACCGCGGAGCATATGAAGATAATAAACGACAAGAGAGCCAAGGAAAAGAACAAATGATCCGAAGGGGGAATTCTTTTTGAAAAAAATTACGGTTGCGCTTTGCACGGACACGAGAGGCGGAATGATGTTTAATAACCGCAGACAGGTAAAGGATGCCGAGGTGATCTCGGATCTTGCTGCTCGCTTTGGAGGTAAGGGCATCTTTGTAACACAGTATTCGGCGCGCCTGCTTGAAGGCTATGAGCGCGTTACGGTCTGCCCGGACCCGATAAAAGAATGTGCGGACGGCGGGCTTTGCTTCATCGAAGACCCGACTTTGCTTTCGGAATGTGCAGACACCGAAACCTTGGTTATCTATACGTGGGGAATACCTTACCCGGCGGATAAGTATATCCCGTTCGAGCCTGCCTCGGTTGGATTCAAAAGGCTCTCCAAGGAAAAGCTTTCAACTTCGATCCATAAAAAGGTCACGCGCGAGGTGTTTAAAAAAGAATAGAGGTTTTTCGCAGACTTTTTTCAAATAAAGGCGGAGCCAAAAAACTTTACAGAGGAGAAAGCAAAAAGTAATTATTTTTTGAAGTTCTTTGCGCAGCTTTAAAGCCTATCGGCAAAAAGCTGCCGGGGTACGGGGCAGCGCCCCGGAAAA
This sequence comes from uncultured Lachnospiraceae bacterium, assembly GCA_964472845.1. Taxonomy (GTDB): domain Bacteria; phylum Bacillota; class Clostridia; order Oscillospirales; family CAG-272; genus HGM12650. Next base: position 26,301 of record CAYYND010000002.1, read on the forward strand.
ATCTCAAAAGCAAAAAGCACTTGCTCGTTTTTGCAAGTGCTTTTATGTTTGCTCAGCTTTATATCTGCTGAAGATCTTGTTTACGATAGAAGATCGGCGATCAGTCCTCTTCTTTTTCGGCTTTAACGGTTACGATGGCTTTGTCGATCTTGTGATCGTGTATCGACTCGATCTTTATATCGAGCAGGTCGGTCGAGAGATCAAAGGAAGCACCGTCTTCCGGGATAGTTCCGTAAAGACCGAGAACGTATCCGCCAAAGGTCTCGGAATCATCGTCCTCAAGCTTGATGCTGAGCACCTCTTCGACCTCGGAAAGCTCGGTTGAGCCGTTGATCTGCCATACGTTTTCGCCGACGAGCGCGATCAGCGTCTCGGGCTCCTCGTCCTCGGTCGCATCGTTGAACTCGCCTACAAGACATTCTACAAGGTCGGTCAGAGTAATAATGCCGTGCACTCCGCCGTATTCGTCAAGAACTATCGCAAAATATTCCTTGTCTTTCTTCATATTTCTGAAGAGTACATCGGCTTTTACCGACTCGGGAACAAAATAAGCCGGGCTGATAGCATCTCTCATAATGTTTTCGCGGTTCTTGACCTCGATCCTGAAATATTCTCGCGCGTCAAGTATACCGATTATGTCGTCAATGCTCTCGCCGTATACGGGATAACGTGAATAACGGCTGTTGTTGATGATATCATTCCATTCCTCAACGCTCGCCTCTATGTCAAGCATCGTTATGTCGACACGGTGCGTTGCGATCTCGCCCGCGGTCATATCGTCAAATTCGAATATGTTTTCGATAAGCTCTTTGTTGTATTCGTCGATGCTTCCGCCTTCGTGCGCCTCGTCGACGAGAGTAAGAACCTCGCCTTCTGTGACGGCTGCCTTTTCGCTCGGCTTGAAAATGAGATTTATGAGCTTCTTCCATCCCATAAATATCAAGTTGACGGGCGTGAGGATTATTTGGATCCCGCGCAAGAAATGCGCAACTCCGAGAGCGAATCCCTCGGGATGATCCTTTGCAATGCTCTTCGGTGTGATCTCGCCGAAAATGAGCACGACCACCGTAACGCTGAGCGTTGATATCATGGAAGGATCGAACTTTATGTTTGCCAATTGAAACCATTGAATGAACCAAGCTGTTGCCATCGCGGTCAAGGCGGTGTTTACGATGTTGTTGCCGACCAAGAGCGTCGATAAGAGCTTGTCGTAGTTATCGCTCATTCTCATAACGAGCGCTGCGGTCTTGTTGCCGTCCTGCGCGAGGCTCTTCATCTTTGTTTTGTTCATAGAGGTGAATGCCGTCTCGCTCGAAGAAAAGAACGCCGAGAAGGCAAGGCAAATTAACATTCCGATAAAAGTAAATAAACTACCATCAGGCATATCGCTGACTCCTTAAATAAATAATTTTTTGCTGTTTTTGGAAGCGGTAAAAACGCATAACGCAAAAAGGCATAACGCGGACTCTGCCGATGTTATGCTTATACGGATCATTCAATTGTGTATGTACTTCGATAATTACCGTCGCTATCCACAGTTATATTCTCCAAAAATGCGATATCGTTTTTCTCGGGCTTTGGATCCCGTATCGTGACCTCGGGACAATACCCCAAAAGTAAGTCTTAAGAAACTTTCTGATCTATATTATACCACAAATAAATACTTTGTCAATAGTATCAAGAATGTTTGTGCAAACTGTTTAATGTCGGAGCCTTGAAATTATGTTACCTGCACAAATATCTGCCGCACCAATAAGAGATCCCCCGAAAAACCTCTGCTTAAAGCTTTTCGGGGGTCTGCGTATTTATTCATTCAAACCGAATTTTCAGTCCTCGTCGTCTTCGCCGAGCTCCTCGTCGTCAAAAACGAGCTTCTGATTGCAATGAGGGCATACTATGACGGCGTCCTCGTCGTCGAGCTCATCGGCGTCGATCTCGAAGGTCTCGTGGCAGTTGGGGCATTCAGCCTCAAAAAACTCCTCGCAACCGTCGCAGTCGCAATCGTCACAGTCACAGTCGTCGCAGTCGCAATCGTCGCAATCACAATCGCAGTCATCCATCTCGTCAACGAGATAATCCTCGACGTCGCCAAGGCATTCGTCGATCTCTTCAATATAGTCGTTAAGTCTCTGAAGCTCTTCCGCCATATCGCCAACAACGTCGATGAGAGCGGCAATTATCTTGCCCTCTTTTGAGCTTTGATCAACGGAAAGTCCCTCTGCAAGACCTTTAATATAAGCTGCTTTTTCTGAAATTTTCATATCCGTTTCCTTCCTTGATTATATTTTAACCCCGTGACCGGCTTTTACCGATATCGGCATTTGTTCGGGTACGGGGCTTATTTAATGAATAAATTTTATTTTATGCTCTGGAAAGATACTCGCCTGTTCTCGTGTCGATCTTGAGAATATCGCCGATGTTGATGAAGAGCGGTACCTTGATGGTCGCGCCTGTCTCGAGCGTAGCGGGCTTTGTTGCACCCTGAGCCGTGTTGCCTGCGAAGCCGGGCTCTGTGTCGGTTACTTCAAGCTCAACGAACGTAGGAGGCTCAACGCCGAATACCTTGCCCTTGTAGGAGCTTATCTTGCACATCATCTCTTCCTTAACAAAGGAGAAGTTTTCGCCAACCATATCGTGTGAGATAAGAGTCTCTTCCCATGTTTCGGTGTCCATAAAGTGATAGAGATCACCGTCATCGTAGGAATACTGCATTTCTTTTCTCTCAATATATGCGTTCTCGAATTTATCCGTGGGGCTGAATGTTTTCTCAATAACCGCACCTGTGATAACGTTTTTGAGCTTCGTGCGAACGAAAGCTGCACCCTTACCGGGCTTTACGTGCTGGAATTCAACGACCTGTACGACGCTTCCGTCATCCATCTCAAATGTAACACCGTTTCTGAAATCGCCGGCTACTACCATAATTTTATACCTCCGTAGCAGTTAAAAATTAATAAATTAATATATAAAAGATTTTACTTGCCCGAAAAGCTTTTTGCCGGGCGCAAATAAATTACATTTTATTTTACTACAATGCGCTACTCATTTCAATAGCTTTTGCAAAAGTTTTACAGATTATTTAATCATTATTTCATACTTCTACGGCTTTTTGCCGTTATCGCTGTTGCCCGAACTGTTCTTGTCTCCGAACACACAGGGAAGTATCACGATTGCCGCCAAAAATCCCGCAAGCGTAAAGGCGATAAAGGAGATCCTTATCATTTTGTCAAGGTCAAGGGGATCTTTCGGCGCGCTCGGCTCGGGGCTTGGCGTGTCGTCAGACGGAATATCCGAGGACTCACTGTCGATCACGGGCGGTTCGGTCTCCGTGGAATATGCCTCGTTGTTCGAGCTCCACGTGACAGTGGGAAGCGGCAGCGTCGCGTCGGAATATTTGTAGCAAAGACGGATACATTCGTTGTCAGAGGTCGTCGTGTAAGTATATTTTCTTGAAGTTCCGAGGTCTTCGATCCCCTCGGCGGAGGCTCCCGTGAGCGCGAAACCCGTGCCGTCGCAGATCCATATCCCGTCCGAGATCTCGCTCCATTGGGATACTAAATATACATCGTCTCCTGCATACCCCTCGTCGGGATCGGTAAATGTTATCGTCGTACCGGCATACGGTACTTTTATCACGCTCGTGTATCTGTATCCCTTGGCAAACGGGAATATCTCATTGACGTAAAAATCCTTATTGCTCTCCGAGCCTACATATCCGTCCTGCCAATTCACATTTTTGATATATCCGCTGTAAAGCGCGCCGTCGGCTGAGACCTCGTCGTATTCAAACGAGAAGGGAAAATTGTCCTTTTCGATATCAGAAGCGTAAGTGCCTTTGGCGTTTGTAAGGCGAGCGTATATCTTCGGATGGTTGTCCGTTTCGCCGACCTTGTCGTTGGTCACACAGTAGGAGAAGCGAAGGTGCTCGTTGTCCTTTGACGTTACATATGTGTATATCATCGTGTTGCCGCGCCTTACCGCGTGCCCTTCGCTCTTACCCGTTATGGAGCCCTGATAATTTGCGCCCTCGGTGTCAAGCACCCACTGACCGTTCTCAAGCTTCCAGGAGGAAAGATAATATCCGGTATAGGAGCAGTAACCGCTGTCTCCACTGCCTTTTTCGGTAAACGTGATCTCCGTTCCCGCCTTCGCTATCGTTACTACATTTGTGTGACGGTATGAGCTTGATCCGCCTACGGGGCCGAGGCAGTTTTCGTTGCCGAGACGGTTGCCCGCAGATCCGACATAGCCTATCGACCACGTTACGGGTATCTCCCGTGTCTCTTGAGTTGCGGAAAAAACATCCGACGCCGTAGCCGCCGAAACGGATACACAGAGCGAGAGCTGAGCGATCAAAACTGTGATCGTAAGCAGGATCACTCTAAAGGAGAGGGAAGTCAAGCGCATTTTTTTCATATTTCCTCCAAGATGATGACGTTGTTCGCGCTCTTGTCCGCGTGGGACAGGGGCGTCGAATATATTGTATCATACTTTCGCAAAAAATGCACCTGTTTTTCAAAAAAAGTTTTGCAAATAATGCACCGCGCCCTTTTACCATATTCGGCGCCCCGTTTTTGCCGTTTTTACGTTTTTATGACTTTAATATTTTTTGCGTTTTTCATAACTTTCGTAACTTTTGTCCACGCTCGGCTATTGACTTTTGATATGCGATATGCTAAAATGAGATCATAACATCAAAGGAGGACTCCATCTATGAATACGAGCAACAATTTTGCAGATCCCGAGATCAAAAGTAACGAGGAAAACGTCGCGGCAGGTATCGTCGGCGCGTTTCTGTTTGCTCTTATCGGCGGCGTGTTATGGTTTGTCTTTTATCTCTTCGGATTTATCGCCTCGCTCAGCGGATTTATCGGGATAATTTGCGCTATCAAGGGTTATTCGATATTTGCAAAGAAGGAAAGCATCAAGGGCATAGTTATCGCGATCGTTATGACGGTGCTGGTACTCATCGTGGCGTGGTATTTCTGTCTTTCGTACGATGTTTACAAGGCAAATCAGTATTGGTTTGAACAGGGCGATATAGAAATAGCCCCCACCTTTGCGGAGTCGGTACAAATGGCGTATCTCTACCTCTCTGATTCGGAGATTGCATTCGGATACTTTATGGATCTCGCAATAGGACTTGCTTTCTGCGCATTCGGCGCACTGAGCTCCATCATAAACGCCGTAAAGCGCGTTAAGGCACAAAAGGCGGCTGAGAATGTACAGCCCGAAGCGTTTAACGCTGCTGATGAGCTCGATTTTTCACAGCCTGCAAGCACGCAAAATGCGGAAAGCGCCGAGAATGTCGAGAAAGTCGAGAATGCTGAGAACGTTGAGAATGTTGAGAAAATCGAGAACACGGAGAACACCAAAGAAGCGGATAAAGTCGAATCCGCAGAAAAATCGGAGTCGGATCCGGCAGATCCTCAATAAGCTTGAAAAAGCTTTTCCGAGCTTTGGGGCTGATGCACTTGCAAAGGCACCTTGCGTTATTTTTACATAATAAATATTTGTTCTGTCAAAATTAACGCCGCCGGTATTCTATATATAAAAACGGACTGCGTTATTTTGTGCGGCAGTCCGTTTTTTTGTTGTCCTGCGACGGATACTGTATTCTTCGGACTTGACAAATACGGTCGGCAGAACTATAATTTAATCGTCTTCTGTGAAGTCTCCAGATCGGGGTTGGCAACGGAAGTAAACAGTTTTTTGAAAAGAGGTTCAATTTCTATGTGGATGATAGCGGCTGTTTTTTCGGCTTTTTTTGCGGGGCTCACCTCGATTCTTGCAAAATGCGGAATCAAAAAAACCGATTCCGATCTTGCTACGGCGATACGTACGCTTGTCGTGCTGATCTTTTCGTGGATAATGGTGCTTGCGGTTGGTTCATACGGAACTCTCGGCGAGATCGGAGCGAGGTCTCTTTTGTTCCTTGTCCTGTCGGGGTTGTCCACGGGCGCGTCTTGGATATGCTACTTTAAGGCGCTCTCTATGGGAGACGTCAACAAGGTCGTGCCGATAGATAAATCGAGTACCGTGCTGACGGTTCTGCTCGCTATCGTGTGCTTCGGCGAGACAGCCCATCTTGCCCTCAAGCTTGCGGCAACGGCGATTCTCGCGGTCGGTATCTTTCTTATGGTCGAGCGAAAGCAGAGCGAACGAAGAGAAAACGGACGGGGATGGATGCTTTATGCCGTGCTTTCGGCAGTCTTTGCCGCACTGACCTCGATCCTTGCAAAGGTTGGTATATCGGGCGTTGAGTCAAACCTCGGTACGGCGATACGTACGCTTGTCGTGCTCGTGATGGCGTGGCTGATCGTTTTTGCTCGCGGCAAGCATAAACGGATAAAGGGCATAGACAAGAGAGAGCTCGTCTTTATTCTGCTTTCGGGAATCGCCACGGGCGCGTCTTGGCTCTGCTATTATTACGCTATTCAAAACGGGAATGTCAGCGCAGTCGTGCCGATAGATAAGCTGAGCATACTCGTTACCGTGTTGTTTTCTTATATCGTATTCAAAGAAAAGCTCTCCAAAAAGGCTCTTGTCGGGCTCTGTTTTATGACCGCCGGAACACTCGCTATGGCTCTTCTTTGACAATGGCGCCCCGATATAAAGCATTTAGGTATTTTGGGTGGAACTTCCCGAAGGAAGTTTCCCCCGAATCTCTCCGAACTTATCCGAACACACAAAAGAACCGCCCGGGGCGGTTCTTTTGGTATATAAACAATATCTGCTTTATTATTCTGCCGCAGTACGATCGTATATTGTCAGCGTTGACATTTCAACGGGCAGGAAGAAGCAAAGTCCGTGCGCCGGTGTGCCGACGCCCGCCTTCTCTTTTATTGCTTCAACTATATTTACGGCTACGTCCTTCTCGACGACGCTCAGAACGATCTCCTTTTCGGTGTCGATGGTGATACCCAATATGGTCTTGGGCTTGGCGACCGAGCCGCGCGCGTTGATTATCGTCGCGCCCGTCGAACCGAGCGATCTTGCGATATCTACCACCTCGGCGGCAAATCCTGCATTTACAATGATATATAAAGCTTTTAATTCTTTCATAACAGTCTCCTTTGTTTAAAACGCCAATCCTTCGACCGGGATTCCGAAGGCGATCCCCGTGTTGGGCTTGCTGAATTTGTAATCGTTATATAGGATATTTATAAGCTCCTCCGCGCTTTCTTGCTTCACAAGACAGGAGATAAGCACCTTTCCTTGCTCTGCCTCAAAGCCGAACGCCGCCGCGATCGCGCTCGGGCTCATAGAGCCGCGCCCGTAGACGGTATCAACGACGCGCGCGCCGTGATCGTTCAAAAGGGACAGAAATTTGTTCTTTTTCTTTTGCTCTGCAATTATAACGAAATATTGCAAGCCGTTGCTCTGAGCTTCATTCATTTGCGCTCTCCTCGCTTTCCTTACTTTTGTTTGCTTTCTTTGCGTTGTGCGTCTCGTGCAATTCGCGCAGGCTGTGCAGGTGATGCCTGTCTTCTTTGTGCTCCGTTGCACCGAGGGTGAATTCCTCGAGCTCGGCAAGAGATTCCTCTGCCGCCTCTCTTTCGGCGCGCTTGAGACGAATGTTATATATGATACCGAGTGCCTGTACCGCTATCAAAGGCGTGACGGATATAAATGAGATTATACCGAAACCGTTGGTAAGTATCGACATCTCACCGCCGCGAGCCTCTGCCACCGATTTTGCAATGCTGAGCGTAAGAGGCGTCAGGAACGCCGAGGTCAGCGCGCCGCCCGTAACTCCGCCCGAGTCAAAGGCAAGCCCTACAAAGAGCTTCGGCGTGAATATCATCATAATGAGCGCGATAGCGTAGAGCGGAACGAGAAAATACAGAATATTTATCTCGGTCAGGATCTTGAGTATCGAGAGAAGCGACGCAACGCCGATACCGAGTGCGAGCGTCACGCGTATGGTCGTCTTTTTGATGTGACCGTTCGTAAGCTCTTCTATCTGTACACCGAGCACCGTGACCGCAGGCTCCGAGACCGTGATCGCCGCGCCGAGAATGAATCCGACGAGTAACAACAGCCATTTGAACCATTCGGGACGTGATTCTTCAAAGAACATTTGCCCTATGTACTGTCCGACAAAACCGAATCCGAAGTCGATGCCCGAAAGGAATATCAGGAGCCCGAGATAGACGGGAATGACACCGAGCATAAGCTTGAGGAAGGTTTTTTTCGGAAGCTTGAGCAGGAACAGAAGGAATGGGATCGAGATGATTATGATCGGAAGCACGGCAAGCGCGACGTCCGTAATATTTCCGAGAAGGATATCTCCGAGTCCCTTTGTCATTGAAATATCGTAAGGATTCTCTGCGGGGAGTCCGCCGTTTACGGCTTTGATAATTATACCGTAGATGAGCACGGCAACGATCGGACCTACCGAGGCGATGCCGATAATTCCGAGCGAGTCGTCGTTTGTCTTACTGCTCGAGAAGGTCGCCGAGATACCGAGACCGAGTGCCAGAATGAATGGCACGGAAACGTCTCCCGTCGTCGCGCCGCTTCCGTCGAAAGCGAGCGCAACAAATTCCTCGGGTGCAAATATCAGAAGTGCAAATATCATAAGATAAAGCACACCGAATACCAGCTTGATGTTTATCTTTTTTACGATACGTACCAATGCGATGGCGACGCCGATGCCGATGCCCGTGCCCGTTATCCAAATGAATAGGGTACTGCTGACGAGCGGCATAATTGAAGTGATCTGCTTTGCAAGGACGGAGAGCGCGGGCTCGGCGACCGTGGCAAGAAGTCCGAAGACAAATCCGAAGCTCAGGACAAAGGCGAGCTTGTTGTACTTTGCAAATGAGCCGCCGACCATCCTTCCGATCGGCAGTATGCTTGTGTCAAGTCCTACCAGAAACATAGCCTGACCGAAAACGACACAAACGTATCCGACAAGTATCTTCAGATAGTCCGATGTCGAGCTCAGCGGGGCTGCGCATAGGCAGATGATAATGATAACGGCAAGCGGGAGCGATGAATAAAAGGTCTCCTTTACCGTTTGAAAAAATTTGGATCTCATATTTTCCTCTCTTTGTGTGAAATGCTATTCCTGAAAAACCGAGAAGTCAAGATCTATATCAACGGATACCGAAAGGAAGGCATCCGATAATTAATTTGTATGTTGTATTATATCATTATATTAGTTAAATGTCAATGCTTGCGGAACATCGTTTACCGTTGGGAAACAAATATATGAATTTTGGAGCCGATTTCGCCACGAAATTAAAAACTGAGTTTTAAATTTGTGATTTCGCCCACGGTGGGGAGTCCGTTTCTTGCCGAGTGACAAGAAAGTGACAGAAAAAATAGCCGAGGGGCAAGAACTGAACGAAAAAACCTGTCAAGCGTCAAGAAATCGACAATAAATCCCTTGCCTTTCGCCAAAAAATAAACTCAAAGACCCGCCTCTGCATCATTCTTTTTACCTATTTATGTAAAATACTCTTTTTTATTTCAAAAAATGCGGCTGTTTTTTAAAAAATATGCATCCAAAACGTATAATATTCGAGCAAAATCGAATTTTTTTGCAAATACATGTTGCTAAAAAGCCAAGGTTATGCTATAATAGAGTAGCCGCCGATATCGTCAGACAAATATGTTTTTGTAAAATATCCGCGTCGAATTCGATATATGCCTATCCCTGAAAATAAAAAAATACAGAGTCGGGATCAAGGATATGCCGAAAAACACATTAAGGAGTAAAGATTAATGGAAAATCAAGAAAGAGATACTCAAGATAATTATACGATAGATCTGCAATATCTTATCAGATCGTTATGGAAGCGCGCGTGGATCATAGCTCTTTGCGGAATATTGGCAGCCACGATAGGTCTGTTGATGGCAGCATTTATAGTATCCCCTATGTATCAGGCAAATGTTAAACTTTATGTAAACAACAGTACGACTTCGACCGGCGGCACGAGCATCAGCCAATCGGATCTGTATGCTTCGCAAAGCCTGGTTAAAACATACGCGGAAATGCTGGACAGCCGTTACATCTGGGAGCGTGTCGTAGAAAAAGCAGATGTTGACTATACGTGGAAAGAGGTTTCCAAGATGGTCACCTGCGCCCCGGCAAACAACACGGAAATTATGCGCGTAACGGTTACCTGTGATAACCCCTACGAAGCGAGAGATATCGCAAATGCCATCGCAGATGTACTTGCAGTGCGCATCTCGGAGATCATAGAAGGAGCTTCAATGAAGGTCGTAGACCCCGCGGTTCCCGATAAAGAAAAAGTAAGTCCGAGCATCACAAAGTATACGGTTATCGGTCTCTTTATCGGCGTTTTGTTGGCAGCCGGTGTGGTCGTCGTTTTGACCCTGTTGGATGACACGATACACGATGAAGAATATATCATCAAGACTTATAACTACCCGATACTCGGTACAGTGCCGGATCTTGTGAGCTCCGGTAACGGCAAGGCTTACGCTTACTATCGAAAAGATAGCAGTTCGAACAAATAAGGAGGCGCGAAAATGGAATTCTTTTTGCGAAAACCCAAACACGATAAATTTGAACTTGACGGCGATGATGTTCAGAAATCGCTCCACAAAAATTTGGAGTTTACAGCTCTCGAGCAGTACAAGTTGATCCGTGCTAACCTTGATTTTACCCTTCCCGAAAATGAAAAATGCCCCGTTATCGGCGTTACAAGCTCAATGAGAGGAGAGGGTAAGAGCACGACCTCGATAAATCTTTCCTACGTGCTTGCACTTAAAGGAAGCAAGGTGCTTTTGATCGACGGAGACCTCAGACTTCCGTCGGTTGCGAAGAAATTGGATATAGATAACAATTTCGGACTTGCCAATTTCCTTACAAGAGAAGGAGCGCAGGTTTCACAGATAAGCTCATTCGAGCTTGACAATTGGTACGTGCTGACTTCCGGGGACATTCCCCCAAACCCCTCCGAGCTTTTGGGTTCAAGCCGAATGAAAAAAGCTTTGGAGCAGTTTAAGGAAGCTTTCGATTATATAGTTATAGACCTACCGCCTGTCAATCTAGTTTCGGATGCCATTTCCGTTTCGAACCTTCTCTCGGGTATGATATTGGTCGTCAGAGAAGAACATACCGGAAAGAAAGAAGTGGACAAGTGCGTCAGACAGTTGAAACTTTCAAATGTAAACGTACTCGGCTGTGTTCTGACCGGCGCAAGTTCAGGCGTTGGCTCTTACGGCAAGTACAAGAAATATAAGTACTACAAGAGAGGATTAGATGATTGATTGGCATAGTCACATTTTGCCCAAAATGGATGACGGCAGTCACAGCACAGAAGAAAGTATCGCTATGATCGGTATGCAGGCGTCGCAAGGCGTGGATACCGTGATCGCAACTCCGCATTTCTATGCTGACGACGAATCCGTGGAATCCTTTTTGGAAAGACGCCGCAGGTCGTTTGAACTGCTGTCGGCGGAATTGCCCGAAGGATCACCGAGGATATTGCTCGGCGCCGAGGTGCGATATTATCCCGGCATAAGCCGTATGGCAGACTTGAGATCTCTGCGCATTCAAGGCAGTAAATTATTGCTGCTTGAAATGCCTTTCTCGGGCTGGAAGGAGAATATGATACGAGAGGTGGTCGAACTCGCGGGAAAAAGCGGCGTTCGGGTCGTACTCGCGCATATAGAAAGAT
>CAYYND010000002.1:38060-43659 GCA_964472845.1 uncultured Lachnospiraceae bacterium
GGGCGTATTCGTTTTGTCGGTTCGGATTGCCATAATTTGACGTCGAGACCGCCGCAGATCGGCAAGGCATTCGACGTGATACGAAAGAAGCTCGGAGACGATTATTTGAATCGGATGGACGAGTACGGTCATTCCTTGCTTACCTCGGATACTTGATCGTTGTGGCAAGCGCTGACTTCTAAATAAAAGGATATGTCGGATCGTGATATCGGCATATATAATTTACTTGCGGTTGAGGGCGAATATATTTTCGTCCCTTTTCTGCGACTTTCGGATGGTCTTACTATGTCTTATTCGAGTGATCGTTCATTCGTGTAATTGCAGTGCATTACCTTGTTCTTTAATAAGGATAACTTGTTTGGGAGAGTAAAAGTGGAGATAAAAAAACAGATAAATGAAAATAACGAAAAGAAGCGCCATACATTGCTTAAGCGTTTCAGCAAAACGACGATCTTATTACAGCTATACGATATAGTCGTGCTCATCGGCTCATACTTTTTGGCACTGTGGCTGCGATTTGACTGTCGATTTTCAGAGATACCGAACGAATATCTGACGGCGTGGTTAAAATTCACTCCGATATATGTTGTTTTCAGTGTTTTGGTATTTTGGGCATTGCGCCTTTATCAAAGCGTATGGAAATACGCAAGCTTTACCGAGCTTAAACGCGTCCTGCTGGCTACCGTCATTCTCGGATGCGTACATACGGTCGGTATCACTTTGCTGTTCGAGCAAATGCCCATATTCTATTACGTGATAGGCATTATACTTCAATTAGCGTTTGTACTGTTTATCCGTTTCGCTTACAGATTTATCATTCTTGAGCGCAACAGACAAATAAGAAAAATGCAGAAGAGTATGGCAAGCCACGTCATGCTTATCGGCGCGGGCTCGGCGGGTCAAATGATCCTTCGCGACCTGCACAACGCGAAGGAATTGAACGACGTCGTTTGCTGTATCATTGACGATGACAAAGCTAAGTGGGGCTGCTCTATTGACGGCGTTCCGATCGTCGGCGGCAGGGACGATATACTTTTGAGTGTTGAAAAATACAAGATAGAAAAAATATTTATAACTATGCCGAGTGCCACTGTCGAACAGCGCAGAGATATTTTGGAGATCTGCAAAGAGTCCGGTTGCGAGCTTAAGAGCCTTCCCGGAATGTACGAGATCGTAAGTGGGAACGTGACCGCAAGCTCTATGAAAGACATTGCGATAGAAGATCTTCTCGGCAGAGCCCCGATCAAGGTTGACATGGAGGAGATATACGGCTTTATTAAGGGCAAGGTCATTCTCGTTACGGGCGGCGGCGGTTCTATCGGAAGCGAGCTTTGCAGACAAATAGCGTCACATGAGCCTAAGCAGCTGATCATTTTCGATATATACGAAAACAATGCGTACCAAATTCAACAGGAACTGCGTGATAATCATCGCAATTTGGATCTTGAAGTCATTATAGGTTCCGTGCGAGACAGCCGCAGGATCAATCAGGTATTTGAAAAGTATAAGCCCGAGGTCGTTTATCACGCCGCGGCACACAAGCACGTTCCTTTGATGGAGGATAGCCCTTGTGAGGCTATAAAAAATAACGCTATCGGCACATATAAGACGGCGTATGCCGCTATGGTGAACGGTTGTAAGCGTTTTGTCCTTATCTCAACAGATAAAGCGGTCAATCCTACGAATATTATGGGCGCGTCGAAGCGTCTTTGCGAGATGATAATCCAGTCCTTTGCGAAAAAGATCGCAGATGGAAATGCGGATGATATTCTGCCTTTGCACGTTCACAGCAGTGACGAGGACGGCAGTATGCTCGATATAGCCAAGCACGTTGAAGCTCCGAAAACCGAGTTCGTTGCAGTGCGTTTTGGAAATGTTCTCGGAAGCAACGGGTCGGTTATCCCAAGATTTAAGGATCAGATCGCCAATGGCGGCCCCGTTACGGTCACGCACCCCGATATCATTCGTTACTTTATGACCATCCCCGAGGCGGCGTCGCTGGTTTTGCAGGCGGGAACGTATGCCAAGGGCGGCGAGATCTTTGTGCTTGATATGGGTTCGCCCGTGAAGATCGATACACTGGCGAGAAATCTGATCAAGCTTTCCGGCCTTGAGCCCGACATCGATATTAAGATCGAGTATACGGGACTTCGTCCGGGCGAAAAGCTTTACGAAGAAAAGCTGATGTCCGAGGAGGGTATGAAGACCACACCGAACAAACTGATACACATAGGCAGACCGATACCATTTGATACGGATACATTCCTGAGTGAACTTCAGACGCTGATGAGCGCGGCATACGATGGCGAGGAAAACAAGATCCGCGATCTTGTTGCAAGCGTTGTTACGACCTATCGTCCCGCAGGCGAGCACGGCTCTGAGGATAAGGGCGAGGCGTTTGAAAAGCAAATGGAATTGGTAAACGCAAAAGAAACACAGTGATCGGCTTCCCGGTTCTTCTTAACTAAGAATTTGGAAATATAAAAATCGCAAATACAAGTATATCAATAAGGATATTAATAAATTTCGGCAGAGATGTAGTTTTCTCTGCCGATTTTTATATAATGGAGATAACAAAAAGCCTCTCCTTTGGCGATGCGTGCAAAAAACTCTCCCTTAGCGATGTGTATAAAAAAGCCTCTCCTCTTGGGAGAGGTGGCGACGAAGCCGACGGAGAGGGCAAAAACGTGCAAACAGCAAAAATCCGTTGCGAAAGCGAGGATTTATCGCTGACCCGGCAGGGGCGGATATCATCTTCTTGCGGCAAGCCTTGCCAGCTCTATCATTCTGTCCGCAGAATGTTCGAAGAACATTTTATACGCCTCGCAAAAGCGGTTGAGCGACGGCGCGCCGTCAACGAACGGCTCGCGATAACGTCGGCATCCGCCGCGGCAGAGCGCGACCCACTTGCATTTTTTACATTCATCGTTTATATTTTTCGATTCTTCAACAAAGCCGAGCTCATCGGCTTTTTTCATTATGTCCTCGTAGCTGTCCGTTGTGAAATTTCCGAGCTTGTATTTGTCAAGCACGTAAAAGTCGCACGGAAAGACACTGCCGTCCGCCTCAAGCACAAATTGAACGGTACAAAAGCCGCACATTCCGCATTCCTCGGGATGTCTGCCCATAAGTATACCTACATAATTTTCAAAAGTGCGATTATATATATATTTGCCCGCCGCCATATCCGCGTACCAAAGATCAAAGAGGCGGCAAAGAAACTCGCCGTAGCGTTTGGTGCTGAGATATTTTTCCTCGTAGCATCCGAGGGGATCGAGGCAGGGAATGTATTGCTGCCAGGTCAGATCATTTTGCTTTAAAAAATTATATATGCTTGTAATTGAGCGCGCGGTCTTTTCGGTAACGACCGTGACCGTGTTGAATGTGACGTTATATTTTTTGAAAAGCTCCGCCGCGTGCATAACTTTGCCAAACGTCGGCTTGCCTGCGGCGTCGATCCGATTTAAATTGTGAACGTCTTTGGTTCCGTCGAGCGAAAGCCCGACCAAAAATCCGTTCTGCGCCAAAAATTCAGCCCATTCGTCGTTAATGGCGTAGCCGTTGGTTTGCAGACCGAGATTTATGCGCAGACCGTGGGTGTTGTACTTTTTTATGTATCCGACAAGGGCGCGATAAAAATCAAGTCCCGCAAGTGTCGGCTCTCCCCCTTGAAACATAAATCCGACAAAGCGATCCCGTTCGGAATATTCGATCGCGCGTTTTACGACTTCTTCAAACGTCTCAAGCGACATAATTCCGTAGCTTTTGGTTTCTCTTTGCGACATTTCATCGGCGTAAAAGCAATATTTGCATCTCATATTGCACATACCGGATGCAGGTTTTATCAGAAGATTCATTTATAGATCCTTTCGTTTTTCGGAGCGTTTACACATATCATTATAGAACAAATGCGCTTTAATGTCAAGTAGATCTTTCTCGATCTTCGAGCTCCATAGACGTTTTCTTTTGCGATCCAAGGTATCATTTAGGCACGCGAAAGCATACATTGATATTAGCTTAAATGAAAGGGAAGTATCGCCAATGACCAACGAAATAAACAGCTATTACTTTGATCACAAGCCAACAAAAAAGGAGGAGAGGCTGATAGACCTCAGCACGGATGACGGAGTTGCTTTTTCGTCCTCAACTGTCACGGATGCGATAAATGCGGCGCGTTGGGAGACGGAGGGCGGAGCGCACAAAAGCTGTGCGGGAAGCCTTATGGGATACAAATTTTTCACCGAGGCGGTCAGCGCAGAGCTTTCTGCCTACGACGGCTTTGTCGCTCCCGACAACATCAGAGTAAATCGCGGAGACATAACGAGCTTCCCCTCGTTATGGGGATCGTTTCCGAAGAATACGAGAATATACATACCCGTTCCGACATCAATAGAGACGCTTTGCGGTGCGGAGGGATATTTTGAGGAGCCTTGCTTCTTTTCGTCCGACTGTGTATTTGATAAGCCCGTGCCGAGCGATATAGGCGCGGCGAAATGTTCCGAGGCGCTTCCCGAGGTGATCTATCTGAGCCTCTCAAACGATCCGACGGGATTGACCTTTACTTATTCCGAGCTTGCCGCCTGGATCGATTACGCAAAGAAGATATCCGCGGTCATTATTTTTGATACGACGCTCGGGATCTTCTGCGAGGTCAGCGAGTGGCGACAGGAATATCCGCGCACGGTGTATGAGATACCCGGCGCATTTGAATGTGCCGTAGAGGTCTGCTCGTTTGCGCCCTCTTACCGCGCAGGTATTCCGTGCGGATACTGTATAATTCCGGAGAGCGTGCGTTTTCGCGGTCGTTCTTTGCTTAGTGTGTACGACAAAAAGCTCAAAGCGGCAGGCAAAAAAACGCCGGAAAGCAGCTGCTTTGAGCGACACGTTTCGTATGTCATCCAACGCGGCGCCGCGGCGCATCTCTCGCCTGCGGGCAAGCTTGAAAGTATGAAGACCGCCAAGGAATATCAAAGGAATGCCCGCAAGCTTTGCGCGGTGTTGGCTCTTAAGGGCTTTGAATGTACGTTTGGCGGTGTCTCGCCTTATATCTTCGGAAGATTTTGCGACGACGGATTCGACTTTCCGTTTCCACCCAAAAGTGTCTCGGCGTGTGAGCATCTCGAAAACAAGCTGGCGATTCGGGTGCTGCGCGGGGCCGCCTTCGGACTTAACGATAAAAAAAGCAACGGGTGGCAAGAGTATATGCGCATATCGGGCACCGTCGTGCGCGACAAGGCGGAAGAGGCACAGCTCAGAATACTCGGACTTTAAAAATGCTTAAATCCAAAATATCTTCTTGCAATTGAGCGCGTGGCGTGTTATAATAGAGGTAGAGGTAGAGGTAGAGGTAGAGCTTTTTCCACCTTTTTTGAAAAAAGGTGGAGCCAAAAAACTTTACAGAAAAATGTCTTTTAAAGTTTTTGGGAGATGCGGACCCCTTTTTTCAAAAAGGGGTCTGCGAAAAAATCCAAGAGTTCTTCGAAATCCCCCCCAAAAAACTTTACATAAAAAGTGGAAAAGGTCTTTTAAAGTTTTTGGGAGGTTCGGACCCCTTTTTTCAAAAAGGGGTCTGCGAAAAAATCCAAGAGTTCTTCGAAAT
>CAYYND010000002.1:43759-55406 GCA_964472845.1 uncultured Lachnospiraceae bacterium
AAAAACTTTACATAAAAAGT
Source organism: uncultured Lachnospiraceae bacterium (assembly GCA_964472845.1). Lineage (GTDB taxonomy): Bacteria > Bacillota > Clostridia > Oscillospirales > CAG-272 > HGM12650. The sequence continues at coordinate 43,780 of CAYYND010000002.1, forward strand.
GGAAAAGGTCTTTTAAAGTTTTTGGGAGGTTCGGAACCCTTTTTTCAAAAAGGGTTCTGCAAAAAAACCAAGGGTTCTGCAAAAAAGTCCAAGAGCTCTGCGAAAGAAGCGAAAACACAGAATGTAAGACAGGGGAGAAAAAATATGCCAACTAATATGAAGAAAAAAAAAGAGAAGCTGAAATTTGCGTGTCCGTTTTGCTACTCGTACCACGAGCTTGACGCGTTGCTTATCAAGTGCGCGCAGACCAGGTGTGACAATTACGGAACTAACGAGAAATACGGCTTTTTTCACCCGGACAATCCTCAGAGGTGTGTAAAATGCAAAAGGTTGAACAAGGAGATACACTGTCCCAATCCGCATTACGGATTTTCGAGCGGTACGGAGGGGCTTATTTCGAGTGAGATGTTTGATGCGTCGAACATTGCGATAGCAATTATCGGCGACGAGGATTCCGGCAAGACCTGCTATATGTCAAGTCTGCTTTATTCGCTCAAATATACTTTTCCGCGTTTCTTCTCGGGCGATCTTGCGAACGCAGACGAGCGGAGCGCGCGCTTTTACGGGGAGTGTTATCACAATCCCGTATATAATGAAAAGAGACTTCCGTCCGAGAAACGCGGGATCAAGGGAGATGCTATACCGATCTGCTTTTACGTTCGAGTCAAAGATCCAAAAAGTTCAAAGGTGCGCGGCGTAGCTACCTTGAATTACAGCTCTACAAACAGCGAGCTGATCCTGAAATCCGCCGAGGAGAAAAAAACTCTTCTGCCCGAGGTCGTGCATTTTTCCGAGGATCAGGTCAAAAATGCCGATGCTATCTTCCTTGTGGTCGATCCATTGACGATACCGTACGTCAGAAAAAAGGTGCTCGAGCGTGCCGCCGAGCTCGGCGAGCTTGAAAGCGTTCTGCGTTGCTGCCCCGAAAAGGAAAGAAACGCAAACGATCTTTTGAAGCTAATATCCGAGAAGATCGATCCGAATATATCCGCAGGCAAAAAGCGCATAAACAAATATCTTGCAGTAGTTTTCACAAAGCTTGATATCCTCGAAAGATACTATACTCCGCTGAGCGGCTCCAATACGCTCGTGCGCGAGTCAAGACATCTTGAAACACGCTCTTATAATCTTCCCGAGCATAAGCATACCTCGGAATCCGTTATAGACCTGATAGTCAAATATATGGGCGACGAGACCGTCGATAACTTGAGAAGATTTAAGAATTATGGCTTTTTTGCGGTGTCGGGACTCGGCAAGATCCCCGACGCAGACGGAAATATTCGCGAAGGCGTTGCCGCGAGGCGTGTGCTCGACCCTCTGCTTTGGGTGCTTGCGGAAAATGATCTCATCGAGAAAACGTGGTAAATGTAAAAACAGAAGAACAGGATACAGGATCTGAACGATATGAACATATTTGATACGATAGCCGCGGTGTCTACCCCGTACGGGAAGGGCGGCGTGGCACTTATACGGATCTCGGGGGACGGCGCTCTTTCCGTGGCGGACAAGGTGTTTACTCTTAGAAGCGGAAAAAAGCTCTCGGAGATCTCCGAACGTAAAATGGTGTACGGGGACATCCGATCGTCGTTAAACGGAGAGCTTGTTGATGACGTTATGGCGGTATATATGAAAGCTCCAAACACCTATACGGGCGAGGATACCGTCGAGATCACCTGCCACGGCGGTGTTCTCATAACGCAAGCGGTGCTCTCGACGGTGCTTTTTGCGGGAGCGCGCGCCGCAGAGGCAGGAGAATACACAAGACGTGCATTTATAAACGGCAGAATAACACTGACCGAGGCGGAGTCTCTCGGGCTTATGCTTGAGGCAAAAAGCGCAACTCAGCTTAAACTGTATCGCTCCGGAATGTGCGGCAAACTGAGCCAAAGCCTGTGCGGACTTTACGATGAGCTCTGCCGTGTCGAGAGCAGTATATTTGCGAGAATAGACTATCCCGACGAGGATCTTGCCGATATGAGCCGTGAACAGATGACGGATTCGATAAAACGGGTAAGGGACAAGCTTTCGGCGCTTCTTGCGACCTCGTTGACGGGTAACGCGATAAGCCGCGGCATCCCTGCTGTTATTTGCGGAAGGACGAACGCGGGAAAAAGCTCGCTCTATAACCTTATCGTAGGATACGACGCGGCAATAGTTACCGATATTGAGGGAACGACGCGCGACGTGTTGCGTGAAGAAGTCTCACTCGGCAAGGTGCTTCTTCGCATTTCGGATACTGCCGGACTGCGCCGAAGCGATGATGTCGTCGAAAGCATCGGTATCGAAAGGGCAAAAAGCGAGATACGGGGAGCGGGTATCATTTTCGCCGTGTTCGATGGCTCAAGGCCGCTCGGAGACGATGACAGGTTGCTTATTGAGGAGATCGGCTCGCTCAACAGTGAGGCGTTTACCGTTGCAATAATAAACAAGACGGATCTCGGCAGAGTCATTACCGATGAAAGCGAGGATATGAAGACGATCGGGAACGCCTTTTCCTGCGTAGTGCCATTGTGTGCGGCGACGGGCGACGGCTTCTCTTTGCTCGTCGACGCCGTAGAAAAGGCGTTTATAGACAGCGAGATCGATCTTGAAAACGACGCGGTGCTTATCAACTCGCGTCAGACACTTGCTATCGGGATCTCGGTCGAAGCACTTGACCGAGCACTTGAGGGTATATCGTCGGGGCTTGAAATAGATATGTGCTGCAGTGACGTCGAGGAAGCTATGTCAAGACTCGGCGAGCTTGACGGCAGAGACGTCTCGGAAGATATCGTCTCGGAAATATTTACTAAATTCTGCGTCGGAAAATGATCCGAGCATAAAGCACTTCACGCAAGCCGCAAAGGCGGATTTACCGAATTTTTAAAATAAACACCGTTACGGGAGGAAAACAGATATGAAACAGCAAACACCCGAGATAACAGTAAAGCTTTCCGAAGACTTGCTCCGAAAGCTCATATACGTTTCCGAAGCGGAAGGACGTACACCGAACAATCAATTCATCTTTATGCTCAGAAACAATATTCAGTATTTTGAACGCACAAAAGGCAGAATAGATGCCGCAAAGCTTCGCGCTATTGATATAACACCCTATCTTGCAAACAACGATGCTTCCGATACCAACGTCGCATCGGAAAACAGCTAAAACTGATGTACAGATACTCTCCCGAGCATAAAAATCATCTCGCGCCGTGGCTCTCCGCCGCGCTCTCGATCCTTTTCGTGCCCGCGTGGCTTTTGCCGATCGCAGACATCGAGATGTTGAAGCCGTTTTTGCCGTCCATACGAATTGGCGGACTCTTGGCACTCTCGGCGGGCGTGTATCTCGCCGTTTGTCACTTCTTTATCAAGTATCTCTACGAGCTCGAGCCCGATCCGCAAAACGACGGCGAGCTCCTGCTTACGATCACTCAGATAAGAGGAAGGCGTCGGATGACGGTTTGCCGTATAGGAACGGCTGATATCGAACGCTTTGAAAGGCTCCAAAGACGCCGACGCCGTCAAAAGGGCAATAAGCCGCGGGGGGCAAAAATATATAATTATTGCATCGACCTGCACCCCGATGCGCATATTATAGTTCTTAAGGAGGATGCCGAGTGCCGCGAGGGCGAAAGCACCGAGGCGATCCTCTTTATGCCGAACGAAAAAATGGCAAATCTCATCAAAAACGCGTGTGCAAGATCAAAGTGACGCGGTATTGCGGGCGAAAATATTCAAAATTAAAGATCAAAAAGCTCTCTGTCGGCTCAAACGTCCGAAAGAGAGCTTTGTTTTTTTACATAGCTTTTTGTGCCTATACCGCCTCAACCGAGCTCGTTGACCGCACCGATGAAGATCGGTATACCGGAAGAGTCAAGGATCGCGTAGACGAAGGGTCTGTCAAATACCAGCTCGACCGTTTCCTTTGGCGGCTCTGCTGACGTGGGGTTCATTTGGATCTCGGTCGCCGCCGTCGCTTTTGTTCCGTTTTTGTCCACTTTGATCGTTGCCTTTTGACCTACGAAGCTGCAATAAATATCACGCCCCGAGTAGCTTCCGAGCTTTGAAAGGTCGGACTCGGAAGACGAGAAGACCGCTTCGATGCCCATATTGATGAGCGCCGCCTTCAGATCCGTCTTGCTCTCGATCTCAAACATCGGAAAGGTGAGATTTACATTCGCGTAAGTCTGACTGCCGAGTATCTCGGCCCATTTCGCGGCATTGAGAGAGGCTATGAACTCGGAGACATCCGTTCCCTTGCCGGGCAAAAATCCGACAAAAGAGAGGGATGTGCCGTTGTAGCCTTTCTTAAAGCCCATAACACCATCGTGCTTAAAATAGAAGCTCTCGAGCATACTCATCATAGAGACCGTTGACGTGCTTCCGTCGGAATTGTTGAATGTGCCATCTCGTACGGCGGATTCATTGACGGGATCGCGCCATTCGGCTTCGAATAACAGCGTGTTGATAAGATACATAACGGTATCGGGATCCACATTTTCGATGAATTTTTTTATCTCGCCGTCCGTCTTTTCCTTTACCCAGTTGTTTATGTCGTCAGCAGTCTTGTCGTCAAACGCCGACGCAAAGACCTCTGCGTCATAATATCTTACTGCGTTTTCAAGGAATTCTTGCTTAACGTGCAGCTCGCCGTCGTTTTTGAGCCACATTGAGTTGGAAGAATCAAATTTTATCTTGGAGCTTTGTTCGAGCTTTGAAAGATAGGTGTAAAGATAGCCGTTCAAAGCCGCGATGTCCATACCGAGCACCGTCTCAAGCTCGGCAAGCGTGTTCCCGTCCGCGCCGTTTGCCATCATAGAGAGGCAGACCATAGCCGAAAGCGGAGACAGAACGGAATTGTCGCCTTGCGTAGGCGCGGTCTGCTTGAAGAGCTCAACGGAGAATTCCGTCAGTGCCGAGACGAATGCCTCGTCTGCTTCCACCTCGGCGGGACTTTGAAGCTCCGAATGCTTACGCAACTTTGCGGTAAGATCGTTTGACTCGATGTTGGCACACGCGACAAGGTTAAATATCATTGTCGCGCAGAGCAGGGAAAGTATCAAAGACTTAGATATCTTAAATATTGGTTTCATAGATCTTTCTTCTAAATATTGGGGTATTGTAAAAGCGATTTTGGGCGGCGTTTCTTTTTTGCTGCTTTAAAATTCGGTATATTTATTATACTACCGACTTTATTGTCTGTCAACGTGAACTTTAGACGATCAAAAGCACAAAAAGCACTTGCAAAATATTCATTTGTGTGATACAATAGGATCGTAGTATACTAAGGAAGTGAGCAGAGACAGATGAATCTTATAGATGCTTTTCGTACGACACCGGCGGATGACAGCAAGATCAAAAAATGCTTGGATGCCATCGTATCGGCAGTCTATCGGCAGAGCGGAGTCGATAGGTGCATACGTTTCGAGGATAACAAATCGGTTGCCTTTGCAGGCACGAAGGAGATGCCGGAACTGTTTTTGGAGCTCGGTATGCAGCTTTACGATAAAAGAAAGTGGCTGTGCGCATCGCTTGATAACGATGACTGTTGGCACGAGTGGGACTTTGAGGATATAGGCGCTTTTGTCGATTTTGTCGCACAGCGCATTGCCCCGTTGGTGAATCATACGGTGATGTATGTTACCGAGATAGTGCGCTTTACGTTTATAAAGAAGGCGACTTATATAAAGGATACCGAATCGGACGCTTGGATCGAGGTAGAGAGCAATACGGCGGATTCGTGGATGGTAAAGCCGTTTTTGAGACGCTCGGAGCGTAAAGAAGTTATAAAAGAGTATTGTATATAAAACAGAAAATATAAAATAAAAGTTAAAAAGGTCATATTCCGACATACCCCGGAACGTGACCTTCTTTGCTTTTGAAGCTTAGTCCAACGCCGCAACGTTCCGCACTCTTTTTTTGAGTTTCGGTCAAGCCTTTGAAAAGTCGGGCGAAACATTCACGAAAACAGGCGGCGAGCCGTCGCAAAGGCGATCAAAACAACTCGATCCCTCCGCAAGCTTCATAAAGCTTTTGCACGGGCAATCCGACTATGTTGTAAAAGCTCCCCTCTATCCTTTCAATAAAGAGCGAGGCAAATCCCTGCACGGCATAAGCCCCTGCCTTGTCGTAAGGCTCGTCCGTGTCAAGATAATATTCGATCTCTTTGTCCGTCATTTTCTTGAACGTAACGTAACTTATATCGTGAAATGACTCTATCTTGGGCGCGTCCGCGCCGTTAAAACGTACCGTCGTTACCGCGCTGATCACCGAGTGCGTTTTTCCCGAATATCCTTCGAGCATACGTTTCGCGTCCGCACGGCTATGCGGCTTTCCGAGTATCTCTCCTTCGGAACAGACTACCGTGTCTGCCGCTATTATAAGAGTGTCCTCGGAAGGACTCTCCACCGCGCCGCCGACGGCAGGTTGCCCTTGGCATATCCTCTCGTAGACCGCAAGTGCCTTCCTGCGCGAGATCTCTTCAACTATCATCGGCGGAGTCTTGCCTTCGGCTGAGACGTTTTCGTCAACGTCGGCGGTTATTACATCAAATTTGAGTCCGAACCCCGCGAGGATCTCGCGCCTTCTCGGGGAAGCGGAAGCGAGTATTATCTTCATTTTGACCTTTCCTCTCCGTACGTCTTTTATTTCGATGCTTCCTTTACAAATCTTTTGAAGAGTGCCGAGGCTTTTGCATCGTATTCGTAGAACAGCTCGGGATGCCACTGTACTGCGATTATAAATCGCGACATATCCTTAGCCTCGACCGCCTCGATTATGCCGTCGTTGGCAACCGCTGCCGCGATCAGTTTAGGAGAAACTTCCTTGACCGCTTGATGATGGAAGGAATTTATCTTTATCCTTCCGTCTGCCTGCGTTGCCTTGTCCACGCTCGAAAAGATACGGTAAAGCTCCGAGCTCTTGTCGAGCGTCGCATCCTGATCCCTTTCGTAAGAAGGCGTATTTTGAAGGTGACCCTCTGTATGCTGGATCAACGAACCGCCGAGCGCGGTGTTTATCAGCTGTGCGCCTCGGCAGATGCCGAGTATGGGCTTTTGAGTGTCCGAATAGACCTTTTGAAATAGACCGAATTCAAAGCGATCTCTTTCCGCGCATATCTCGACCTTTTCGTTGGCGATCTCCTCACCGTAATATTTCGGATCCACATCGACCCCACCGCCGAAGATAAAGCCGTCAAATACCTCGGCATATTCGCATATCTTCTTCATTCCGCTTTCGGTCTCGGGATCTGCCCATTGAAGAAATACGGGTATGCCTCCCGCCGCCCAAACGGCTCCGAGATATTCGCCGCTCATCTTTATTTTTCCTCTGTTGAGCCCTCCGTCGTAAGAGGGCGTAATGCCTATCAAGACTCTTTTTTGTGTGTCTGACATTTATGATCTCCGTTCTGCCGCCTTAAGACGGCACAAATATTTCGGCGTGAAAAGACTGAAAAAAGGCACTGATAGCTAAACTTTTACGCCGATGTGTTTTTTATTTTGAGTTCGATGCTTGACCTCGAGATGCTTGCCACGAGGCTGCTTGTATCGATCTGTATACTTATATCAGTTCAAAGTCTCCGTGCCTGCCTCGGCCTTGTCCTTGAAATATTCACGGTAGACCGCCGCGATGGCTCTGCCGCAGTTTGAACCCGAGTTCCCTCGCTCGAGAACGCAGGTAACGACGAGCTCCGGATCGTCAAACGGCGCAAAGGTCGTCATAAGCGCGTTGTTGCTCTGCTTTTTCGATACCTGAGCCGTACCCGTCTTTCCCGCAACGATCACGTTGAGATCCTTGAAGTGCTTGTATGAAGAATAGTTTACGCTCGCGTCGTTTATAACATCGTACATTCCTTTTTTGACCGCCGTCATATGCTCGGGCGCGATATCAAGAGAAGAGAGAACCGTCGGATCTTTTACGACGTCGGGAGTGTCGCTTCCGTAGGAATAGACCGCCTCAAGCAGATGCGCCGAGTATCTGACGCCGTCGTTTGCCGCAAATGTCGTGTACATAGCGATCTGGAGCGGACTGAACATATTGTCCGATTGTCCGATAGCCGCCGCGACCGTGTCGCCCGCGACCCATTTGTTAAGTCCGTTGTCGTCTCGGTATTCGGGACCCGCCACTATTCCCGTTTCTTCAAACAGCTCGACTCCCGTCGGCTCGCCGAGTCCGAATATCTTGCAATAACTGTTCATCTTTTCGATCCCGAGCAAATATCCCGCCTCGTAAAAATAACAGTTGCACGAGTCTCTGAGTGCCTCGCTGACGTTGTCATATCCGTGAGCTCTGCCGTACATATTGTATATCCAGCAGGTCGGCTTGTAGTCGTTGAAGCGGTTGTATATACCCGTGCAGTTGATCTTTGTCGAGACCGTGAACACGTTTTCCCGCAGTGCCGCGATAGCCATACCGAATTTAAAGGTAGAGCCGGGTGCGTAGGTTCCTTGCAAAGCTCTGTTGTAGAGCGGCTGATTTTTGTCCTCGTAAAGCGAGGAGTAGTCCTCGTTATAGGTTGAAAGATCAAATGTCGGATTTGAGGCAATGGCTTTTATTCTTCCGTCCGTGGTGACCGCGACGATTGCGCCTACGTTGCAGTCCTCGCCCGTCAAAGTGCCCTCGCCGTTGGACGCATCGAGCGTGTACTGTATTGCATCCACAAGCGCCGCTTCCGCCGCCTTTTGCAGATCTATGTCGATGGTAAGCCATACGTCGCGACCCGCAACGGGCTCGGTCTTTATATATTTGTCAACTACGTTTCCTTTTTTGTCCTCGACTATGACCATAACGCCGTCCGTGCCGTGCAGATAGCTTTCAAACGCCAGCTCGCAACCCGAAATACCGACCAAAGCATCCATCGAATAGCCGAGCTCATCGTAATATTCCCAATCCTCGGCGTATATCTTACCCATACGCCCGAGAATGTGAGAGGCGATCCCGGGATATTCGTAAACGCGCGAATATCTTATCTCAAAATCAACGCCTCGAGCCCGAAGCTCGCTGATATAGACGACGGTATCAAAGGCGACGTTTTCGGCAAGCAGATACTTGTCACCGAGCCCGAACGTCGCTTTTTCAAGACGGTAATACATCTTCATAAGCACGGTCTTTTGCTCGTTCGTGTAAAGCTCGGCACCGCTTTCGTCCTTTGCCGAAAGCTCGTACTTCTTTATATAATATTCGGCAATGTCGAGAGGGGTAACGCGGCTGACTACCGCCTCCGGGGTGAGGATGTATTCGCCGTCATCCCCCGTTTCGGTCTGCTTGTATTTTTTGATGTAGTATTTAAAAAATTCATCCGAGGTTATATGCTCGACAGCTTCTTTGTAGGTATCGCTCGACGGATCCATTACCTCTTGGTTGAAGCTGACCTGCGGATACGTGCCGTCAAGGAAAAAGAGATTTTCGGGGATCTTTACTCCGTCATCCTCATATATCTTTGAAAGCGCCTCGTTAGCCTTTAGAAGCGTCTCGTTCCACTCGGCTCTTGAATACGGCATAGCATCGTAATCGAGATACATATTGTAGGTGTATGAATTTGTAACGAGCGCACGGCCGTTGCAGTCGTATATCTGACCTCTGACGGCACTTATCTTGACCTCGCGTTCGACAGTTTCGATATTTGAGGATCCGCCTGAGCTTGGAGAGCCCTCAATTATTTGAAGCTTTACGAGCCGCAAAACGAAAACAAAGCAGATGACGAAAAAAAGCGCGACAAGGGCTATAAGTCTTTCGGGCTTTTTTCCGCTTTGAACGGTATCTGACATATGAGGACTCCTTTCTTGAATTTTTTGAAGGTTCTTGAGGGGGCAGGCAGGCGGATCTTCAGTCGTTCAAGCCGTCGGTAACAGGGAACTTATCATAAGGATCGCGCAGAAAATGAAGGTCACTATCATTCCGGGGTTGAGATAATAGAGCTTTGTCCTTTCGGCGCCCTCTGGAAGTAACAGCTCGCTCTTCTTGAACGTATATCGCTTGATGAACAGGAAGAAAAACACTATGCCGAGTATCCATACAGCGTAAATGAGCATTGAATATGCAGCATAAACGGCAAGAGACGCGGCGTTGTCGAAAAGTATTTGCAGATCCTTTGTCTCGAGAGCTTGAGCTATGGCATCCATATCGATCAATTCGGTCAAAAGCATGGGAACTATGCTTCCGAAGAAGTTTATCGTCATATGCAGATATATCGTATGCTTAATATCTCCCGTTTTGCAATAGATAAAGCCGAGTATGAGACCCAGTATCGTCGCATAAAAGAACTGATTGAAATTACCGTGGAAGAGTCCGAAGAGAAGTGCCGAAACGAATATCGAGATCTTTTCTCCGTAGGGAAGCATACGGTCGATGAGTATCTTTCTGAAAAACAGCTCTTCCAATATCGGAGCAAGTATGACCATATATACGAGGATCAGCGCAACGCTCGGACCGCTTCCCAAGATACTGACAAGAGTATTCTTGACTTCATATCCCAATATGTTTGAAACGATGCCCGTAAATACCGTGCCTATCAGGTTTCCCGTATACATAGCACCGAATGAGATGATGAGCACCAAAAGCCAATGCGAGAACTTCAACTTTTTCTTTTCGGGCGCCGTCGCGGGCGTTTTTGTTGCTTTGAGAAACAGATATCCCGCGCCCATTCCGAATATATACATAGTCAAAGACGATACGGAAAGCTGTACCCACGTTTTGTTTATGATCTCGGGAGCGAGGGCGTTTATTATATTTAAAACGAGTATCTGAGCCACAAGCGTCATACACAGCGTTATCGCCAGCGCAAAGCCCAGGGACGAAAAGGTCTTCTTAAGATTTTTTGAGTTTCGGGCGATCGCTTGAGCGCGCTCGACTTCAGGGGCTTCGTTCGTTCTCGGCTCGTGTTCCGATCCGTTAAAGTCTTGAGTATTATTATAGTTCTGATCCATTGTACATTTCTCCTTTCGGGAATGAATTTCGTGCCTGTTATCGTTAAAAGCTGTTGATTATCTTTTTGGTTACAAAATATATCGGTATGGCGCAAACAACTGTTGCGGCGAATTCGGGGACTATCGTTTTGCCGAAAAGGTCTATTACGCTGTAATCGAGCGACGTCGTGCTTATGTAGAATACCTCGTATATCGCCTTAAGCATACAAGCCGATACGCAGGTTATGGCAAAGGACGGGAAATTTTTGGCAAGTCTGCCGTCCGTGACGAGCACGGTCGCCACTACGGTGGCAAAATAGAGCAGTATCATCGCCGTTGCGCCGTCGGCTCCGAGTACGTCGGACAGGGCTCCGCCTGCGATCGCGGCTATACAGCCGGGGATCCAACCGTCGAGAAAGGCTATTGAGAGCGCAAACATAAAGATCATATCCGGTGTTACGCCGAAAAAAGGTATTATTCCGAACAGCGTCGACTGAATTATGGCGATAACGATACCGACTAAAGAGATAAGCGAGTATTTGCGCAAATACGCCGACATCGACATAGTCATCGTCGCTCCCGCCGAGGATCGTATCCGCGGCGTTTCTTTTTGTCTGTTCATATCTTTCTCCTTTCTCCGATGTTTGCTGATTGCGGAGGATTTTCCGGGGGAACTTCTTGAAAGAAGTTCCCCCGGACCCCCTCAAGAACTTTCAAAAAAGTATTATATACTCTGATTTGTCG
>CAYYND010000002.1:55506-56749 GCA_964472845.1 uncultured Lachnospiraceae bacterium
TGATTTGTCGTTTTTAAAGATTTTACTCGGATATTGGCTTTTTCGGATGAACTCCTTGAAAGAAGTTTCCCCGGACCCCCTCAAGAACTTTCAAAAAGTGTTCTCTGTGCTTTGATATCTTCTTACGGCTCCGTTGTGCTTTCGTCAGCTTCGGTCTCGGATACCGTGTAGCTCTTTATTACCATCACTTTTTTTATGCCGTCGAATTTGGCAGCGGGCTCTATTATGGCAGTTTTCGTTCTTGTCGCGGGATCACTTGAGACCGAGATAACTTTGCCTACCGTTATTCCGACGGGGTATACGCTTCCGATACCGCTGGAGAGCACAAGATCGCCTTCCTTTACCTCGGAGTCTTCGGGGAGACTTGACATAAGGCAGGTACCGTCGGCACGTCTGCTGTAATCGCCCTTGATTATGCCGTGCTCGCCTGTGCGCGCAACATACGCGCCGACCGCAAAGGAATCCTCGACGATAGAGGTTATCTTGCACCAATTGAGACCGACCTCGGTAACGCATCCTACGATCCCGTCCTCGGTGATGACTGCCATATTGACAGCGATGCCGTTGATGCTTCCTTTGTCGAGCATATAGACCGTGTCAGTATTGCCTGTTTCGTAGCCGACTACGTTGGCACCGATCAGCTCGAGATCGAGTTCTGTTTCGGATATGCCGAAATATTTCCTGAGCCATTCGTTCTCGTCCAAGGCGACCTCTGCGCGGTCGAGCTTGCTTTGGAGCTCGTCGAGCTCTTGCTTAAGGCTTAGGTTTTCTTCCTTGAGCGCGTTGTACTGCGTGAAGTATTCGCCGAATCCGCGAAATCCCCTTGCAACGGTGTTGAACGCCGCGCGCACGGGATATGTCACGGTGAGGAACACGTTGCGAACGATCCCTGTGTGCCCCATGGCGGAAAGTACTGCGGGAACGACCGTAAGCACGAGAGCTACGCATACCAGTATCAAAAAAAGCTTACTTTTCAGAAATTTCATAATGTACCCTCCTTACGGCAACTGCAAGAGATTCGGCGCGATCCTTTCTGTTAATTATAACACGCAGGAGCCCTTTCTGTAAAGCCAAAAAAGCAAGTATCGTTAAATATTCGGATAAATTCACATTATCGTCAAAATTGAGCGGAGTTAAAGCCTTATCTCTCCGCACAAATTAGTTTCAAAGAGTCGACGTACGCCGTCGGGATCCTCCTTACGGCAACTGCAAGAGATTCGGCGCGATCCTTTCTGTTAATTAT
>CAYYND010000003.1:0-43897 GCA_964472845.1 uncultured Lachnospiraceae bacterium
CGGTATGACAGGTGAGAACCTTCTCGGTCTTGTTGAACGCAGATTTGATAACGTTGTATACACAATGGGATTTGCAAACAGCCGTAAGGAAGCTCGTCAGCTCGTACTTCACGGTCACTTTACCCTTAACGGTAAGAAGGCAAACATTCCTTCCATTCTCGTTAAAGCCGGCGACGTGATCGCAGTAAAAGAGAGCAGCCGCTCCACAGCAAAGTTCACAGCAGTAGCTGAGGAACTTGCGACCAAAGTCCTTCCTAAGTGGATCGAAGTCAACGCCGAAAACCTTCAGGGTAAGATAGTTGCACTCCCCACAAGAGAAGATGTAGAATTCCCGTTCAACGAACAGCTTATCGTCGAGTTGTATTCCAAGTAATACTGAGATCCGTGGAGCAAACGATGCGTACCGCATAATGCTTGCTCTTGCGTATTAGCTGTTGGCGGAAGTATGTTAAAAAAACAGGAATGTCATCAGCAGATCAGTATAGCAACCACTACAAAACTATATTTAATAATTTTTAAGGAGGTTTATTTGGAATGATCGAAAAGCCCAATATAACAACCGTTGAACTTAATGAAAACGGAACACAGGGTACCTTTGTAGTTGAACCTCTCGAACCGGGATACGGAATAACGCTTGGTAATTCACTTCGCCGTGTATTGCTCAGCTCGCTCCCGGGCGTTGCCGTAACTAACATCAAATTAGACGGAGTATACCATGAGTTTTCGACTATTCCCGGCGTAATAGAGGACGTCACAGAGATCGTTCTTAACGTAAAGGGAATAACCGCAATACTTCACGGTGCATACCCCAAGACGGTCATTATTGACGTTACCGGAGAATGTGATGTAAAAGCCGGCGACATAAAGGTGGATTCCGATATAGAAATTCTCAATCCCGATCACTATATAGCACACGTTAATGAGAACGCTCGCTTCTATATGGAGCTTACGTTCAATAAGGATCGTGGCTACGTATCACAGGATAAGAATAAGCAGCTTCACGCAAAGGCTCTTGGAGCGAATGCGTCGGCACCTATCGGAACTATCTATACCGACTCAATTTATACTCCCGTTTACACTGTAAGTTACACAGTTGATAACACAAGATTCGGAGATAATACCGAATACGATAAGCTTACGCTTAACGTTGTAACAAACGGAACAATATCAGCAAAAGAGGCGATTTCACTCGGCGCCAAGATTCTCAACGAGCATCTCAACCTCTTCGTTGCTTTGTCGGACGAAGCAAGCAAAGTGGTAGTTATGGAAGAGCGTGAGGAGTCAGTGAAAGAGACCATACTGGGGATGACCATTGAGGAACTTGACATGTCTGTAAGAAGCTTCAACTGCTTGAAGCGCGCAGGCATTGACACAGTAGCAGATCTTACTAACCGTACCGAGGAGGATATGATAAAGGTCAGAAACCTCGGAAAGAAATCGCTTGACGAAGTAATAGCAAAACTTCACTCACTCGGACTTGAACTCAAAAAAGAAGAAGAGTAATCAGGTCGACAAATATTAAGGAGGGAAAAGGACAATGCCCGGAACCAGAAAACTTGGCAGAACCACTGACCACAGAATCGCTATGATGCGTGGTATGGTTACACTCTTGCTTAAGAACGGCTCTGTTGAGACAACAGTAACAAGAGCAAAAGAAATTCGTTCTTGCACAGAGAAAATGATAACACTTGCCAAAAAGGCAAACAAATGTATGGCACTCGGCACCGCTGAGGGCAAGGCAAGTGCTCTTGCATATCGCCGTCAGGCAATTGCGTACATTACCGAGCCTTCGGTAGTTGAAAAGCTCTTCAGCGAGATCGCTCTCAAATATGAAAATCGTAACGGTGGATATACACAGATATTCAAGACCGGTTACAGACGCGGCGACGCAGCTGAGATGGCTATCATCAAGCTTGTTGATGAGGAAAGCACAACAGAGAAGAAGTAATCGAAATTTGACGGTCGCTTCTTAACAATATAAAGCAAGCTCGTAGGACTCGATCCTTTACGGGCTTGCTTTTTTAAAAATACTTGACAAAGATCGGTTATTGTGGTATCATTACAGTAACATTTACAAGAGGATCTGTTGCTTTAGGGGGGGATGTATATGACGTATAAGTCGGATATAGAAATAGCTCAATCTGCAAAAATGAAGCCAATAGCCGAGATCGCCGAGGTTGCGGGCATCGATGAAAAATATCTTGAGCCTTACGGAAAATATAAAGCCAAGGTGGACACATCGATATTAAATGAATCGGATCGCAGAAACGGCAAGCTGATACTTGTGACCGCGATCAGCCCGACCCCCGCGGGAGAGGGAAAAACGACTACTACCATAGGTCTTGCCGACGGTTTGCGTAAGATCGGCAAAAATTCCGTCGTGGCTCTTCGAGAACCGTCACTCGGTCCCGTTTTCGGAATTAAGGGCGGTGCCGCCGGCGGCGGGTATGCTCAGG
Source organism: uncultured Lachnospiraceae bacterium (assembly GCA_964472845.1). Classification (GTDB taxonomy): domain Bacteria; phylum Bacillota; class Clostridia; order Oscillospirales; family CAG-272; genus HGM12650. The sequence goes on from CAYYND010000003.1 coordinate 2,457, forward strand.
TCGTTCCTATGGAGGATATCAATCTTCATTTTACGGGCGATTTTCACGCGATAGGCGCGGCAAATAACCTTCTTGCGGCAATGCTCGATAACCATATTTATCAGGGAAATGCGCTAAATATCGATCCGAGAAGGATCACTTGGAAGCGATGCGTTGATATGAACGACCGCCAGCTTCGTTTCGTTACCGACGGTCTTGGCGGTAAGGTCAACGGAGTGCCTCGTGAGGATGGCTTTGACATAACCGTCGCATCGGAAATAATGGCGGTGTTCTGCCTTGCCGATTCAATTGCTGATTTAAAAGAACGACTTTCAAGGATAGTCGTTGCATATACTTATAATGATGAGCCCGTTACGGCAGGTCAGCTTGGCGCGGTGGGGGCTATGACGGCACTTCTTAAGGATGCCTTGAAACCGAATCTTGTGCAAACGCTCGAGGGAACCCCCGCATTTGTTCACGGCGGCCCTTTCGCCAATATCGCGCACGGATGCAATTCCGTTTTGGCGACCAAACTTGCTATGAAACTTGGGGATTATGCGGTCACAGAGGCCGGCTTTGGCGCAGATCTCGGTGCTGAAAAATTCCTTGATATAAAATGTCGCAGTGCGGGATTGCGTCCCGATGCCGTTGTTGTTGTCGCGACTGTTCGCGCGCTTAAGATGCACGGCGGCGTTTCCCAAAATGAGCTTGGCACAGAAAACACCGAGGCACTCGAAAAGGGAATACCTAATCTTTTGCGCCACGTTTCCAATATAAAAAATGTATACAAGCTCCCTTGTGTCGTAGCGGTCAACCGTTTTCCGACCGACACCGATGCCGAGATATCGCTTGTTATTGAAAAATGCCGCGCACTCGGCGTAAATACCGTGCTTTCGACCGTATGGGCGGATGGCGGCAACGGCGGTAAAGCACTTGCAAACGAGGTTGTAAAGCTTTGCAAGGAAGATAATGACTTTTCTTTCAGTTATGAGCTTGACGGCACCATAGAGGACAAGATCGATACAATAGTGCGCCGCATTTACGGCGGCGAGGGAGTCATCTTTACTCCTGCGGCAAAAAAAGATATAGAGAGGCTGACATCTCTCGGATTTGATAAGCTGCCGATCTGTATGGCTAAGACTCAGTACAGCTTTTCCGACGATGCCTCAAAGCTCGGTTCTCCTGAAGGATTTACCGTTACTGTACGAAGCCTCAAGATATCAGCGGGAGCGGGATTTATAGTTGCACTTACAGGAGATATCCTAACTATGCCGGGATTGCCGAAATCGCCTGCCGCCGAGCGCATAGACGTCGACGATGAGGGAAGAATAATAGGTCTGTTTTAACAGAGTGCGTGTTCGTTTTGCGAATATTATAAGATCAACGCCTCCCGTAACGTGATGTCGGGAGGCGTTGCAAGAATTCATCGGGAATTATTCAAAAATCTTTGTTTTTGCGCTTGACAAAACGCTCGAATTATGATACAATATATCAAGTTTGTAGTTAAGGAGTTCATATGAAAAAGGTGTTTGATATTTCAACTGAAAATATTGATATTCTTATGGACAGGGTAAGATCCCATTACAAAAAATGTTTTATTGACAAGGGTGCCGACTCTCTCGGTGCGTTTGACTTTGACGGATATACCGTTTTTCCCGGTTTTTGCGATGTGCACGTGCATTTTCGTGAGCCGGGTTTTTCTTATAAAGAAACGATAAAAAGCGGTTCGCAAGCTGCGGCAAGGGGAGGATACACTACGGTGTGCACGATGCCGAACCTTGATCCCGTTCCGGACACATATGACGCCATCAAGCTTCAAAAGGATATAATAGATCGAGATTCTTGTATACACATCTATCCTTACGCCGCCATAACGGTTGGCGAACGGGGAGAGCGTCTTTCGGATATGGAGGATATGGCGGATATTGCCGTTGCATATTCGGACGACGGAAGGGGCGTTCAGTCGGAGGATATGATGCGCAACGCTATGCGCAGAGCCAAAACGCTTGGCAAACTCGTCGTTGCACATTGCGAGGTGAACGATCTTTTGAAGGGCGGCTACATACACGACGGTGAATATGCAAGAAGTCACGGTCACAGAGGAATTTGCTCCGAGAGTGAGTATCGCCAGATCGAAAGAGACATAAAGCTTGCGCAAGAAACGGGCTGTGCATATCACGTGTGTCACATTTCCGCAAAGGAAAGCGTAGATCTCATAAGACAGGCAAAGGCTGACGGAGTTGATATCACGTGTGAGACCGCACCGCACTACCTTGTTATGGACGAAAACGATCTTCGTGAGGACGGAAGATTTAAGATGAATCCGCCGCTCAGATCAAGCAGAGACAGAGAAGCACTCGTAGATGGAATAAAGGACGGGACGATAGATATGATAGCTACCGACCACGCGCCTCATTCCGCCGAGGAAAAATCAAGAGGACTTGAAAAAAGCGCTTTTGGTATAGTTGGGATAGAGACGGCGTTTCCGGTAATGTATACGAAGCTCGTGCGAACGGGGATAATAGATATACAGAGGCTTATGGAGCTTATTGTCGCAAATCCGCGAAAGCGGTTCGGAATTCCTTATACAGATGACTTTTCGGTCTGGGACCTTGAGAAAAGCTTTAAGGTGGATCCGAAGGATCTTCTCTCCATGGGGAAGGCTACACCATTTGAAGGCGAGACCTTGTACGGAGTCAATTTTCTAACGGTATGCGGTGGAAAGATCGCGTATAAGAAGGTGTGAGAACGAAAAAAGGAAGCACTGGTTTATATAATAAATTACAAATTTATTTTTGGTATAATTTATCGGGAGGCAAGTATGGCAAAAAGAAAAGATCTCAAAAAAATACTTATTATCGGCTCCGGTCCGATAGTTATCGGTCAGGCGGCGGAGTTTGACTATGCGGGAACGCAGGCGTGCCTGGCACTTAAGGAAGAGGGATACGAGGTCGTGCTCGTAAACTCCAACCCCGCAACCATTATGACAGATACCACGATAGCGGATAAGGTGTATATGGAGCCTTTGACGCTTGAGTATATTGCAAAGATCCTTCGTTACGAAAGACCCGATGCAATAGTTCCGGGCATCGGCGGACAGACGGGGCTTAACCTTGCTATGCAGCTTGAAAAGAAGGGCGTGCTTAAAGAGTGCCACGTTGAGCTTCTCGGAACAAGCAGCGAAAGCATAGAAAGAGCGGAGGACAGAGAGCTTTTCAAAGAGCTTTGTCAATCGATCGGAGAGCCTACGATTCCGTCGGAGATAACGTACAGTATAGATGAGGCCAAAGCGGCGGCACTCAGCATAGGATATCCCGTAGTACTTCGTCCCGCCTTCACGCTCGGCGGTACGGGCGGAGGTTTTGCAAACAATGAGGCTGAACTTATCGAGATCGGACTTAATGCCTTTAAACTCTCGCCCGTTCATCAGGTGCTTGTTGAAAAGAGTGTTAAAGGATATAAAGAGATCGAATTTGAGGTAATGCGCGACTCGAATGATAACGCTATTACTATCTGCGGTATGGAAAACGTCGATCCTGTCGGTATACATACAGGTGACTCGATAGTTGTAGCGCCTATACTTACACTTAACGATCACGATCTTAAAATGCTCAATGACAGCGCCATAAAGATAATAAGAGAGCTCAAGATCGAAGGCGGTTGCAATGTACAGTTTGCATTAAATCCTCAAACAAGTGAATATTACCTTATTGAGGTAAATCCGCGAGTATCCAGATCGTCGGCTTTGGCTTCCAAGGCGAGCGGATATCCGATAGCGAGGGTCACGGCTAAGATCGCGGTAGGTATGACGCTTGATGAGATCAAGATCGCCAACGCAACTGCAGCTATCGAGCCGAGACTCGATTATATCGTTGCCAAATTTCCGCGTTTCCCGTTCGATAAATTCACGTCGGCATCAAATATACTCGGTACACAGATGAAAGCTACAGGCGAGGTTATGGGAATCGGCTCCAATCTTGAAGAGTGCCTTTTGAAGTCGGTTCGCTCGCTTGAAACGGGAGTTTGCCACTTATATCTTGCAAAATTTGATAATATGTCCACCTCTGAGCTCTTAGATTATGTTAAAGAATTCAGATCCGACAACATATACGCGATAGCACAGCTTGTACGTATGGGCGTTTCTGTTGACGAGCTTTATGATGTCACTATGATCACTCCGTATTTTCTTGAATCGATCAAAAAGATCGTTGATATGGAGAATGTGCTCAAAAATAATGTGAATGACATAAAGCTTCTCAAAGAGGCTAAGAAGATGGGCTTTGCGGATAAATTTATTGCCAAGCTTTGGGGTGTGTCTGAGTCCTGCGTTGCTTCCTTGAGAAAGCAAAACGGTATCGTTCCGGTATTCAGAATGGTAGACACGCTTCACACGGGAGCGTACATTCCATATTTCTACTCGTCGTATACGGGAGAAAACGATTCTGTGATCACAAATAAGAAAAAAGCCGTCGTTCTCGGTGCGGGACCCATTCGTATAGGTCAGGGCGTTGAATTTGACTACTCCACAGTACACGCCGTAACTACGATCAAAAAATGCGGATATGAGGCTATAATCATCAACAACAATCCCGAGACCGTTTCAACCGACTACACTACAAGTGATAAGCTCTATTTTGAGCCTCTTACTCCCGAGGACGTAATGAATATAGTTGATTTTGAAGATCCGGAGGGCGTTATCGCCTCTCTCGGAGGACAGACAGCAATCAATTTGGCTGAGCCTCTTATGAAACAGGGAGTAAAGATCATAGGCACGGATTGCGAGGCTATCGATCGCGCGGAAAACCGTGATAGATTTGAAAAAATGCTCAAGGAACTCGGAATACCTCAGCCCGAGGGCAGAGCAGTGACCAAGATCGAGGACGGAGTGGAAGCGGCGAAGAAGATAGGTTATCCCGTGCTCGTTCGACCGAGCTTCGTACTTGGCGGACGTGCTATGCAGATCGTTGCAAATGAAGCTCAGCTCCGCCATTATCTGAAAACTGCGGTAGAGATCGACGAGGACAAGCCGGTGCTTGTAGATAAATATATCATCGGTAAAGAGGTTGAGGTGGACGCGATATGCGACGGTCGCGATGTGTTCGTTCCCGGAATTATGGAGCTCGTTGAGAGAACGGGTATACACTCGGGAGACTCGATAAGCGTTTATCCTACCTTCAGTATATCCAACAAGGTCAAGGGAATTATTCTTCAGTACGCAAAGAAGCTCGGACTCGGTATAGGTATCGTCGGTCTTTACAATATTCAGTTTATTGTAGATCACGAAGAGCGCGTATACATTATCGAGGTCAACCCGCGTTCCTCCCGTACGGTTCCGTTCCTTTCAAAGGCTACGGGATACAGTCTTGCCGATATAGCGACAGAGGTCATTATGGGCAAGTCTCTTAAAGAGCAGGGAATATTCGATATCTATCCTAACGAGAAGAACAGATGGTATGTAAAGGTTCCCGTATTCTCTTTCAGTAAGATAAGAGGTCTGGACGCTTATCTTTCTCCCGAAATGAAATCAACGGGCGAGGCGATAGGCTATGACGACAGACTTAACCGTGCACTTTATAAAGCACTTCAGGCGTCGGGTATGCACCTGCAGAATTACGGTACGGTATTTGCAACGATCGCCGATAAGGATAAGGAGGAGGCACTGCCGCTGATCCGCCGTTTCTACGACCTCGGATTCAATATAGAAGCTACCGAGGGTACGGCGACATTCCTTAAGTGCAACGGTATACGTACTCATGTACTTCACAAGATAAGCGATGGAAGCGATGAGATATACGAATCCATCCGTCAGGGACATATCGCTTATGTTATAAACACGAGCGACATCGGATCCAATGATCACTTGAGTGACGGATATAAGATCCGCAAATATGCTACCGAATGTAATGTTACTATGTTTACGTCTCTTGATACTGTTAAGGTGCTTCTTGATGTACTTGATGAGACCACACTTCGTATCTCGACGATAGATTCATAAGCAGGACGGAGAACGGTATGAAGCAAGTTGTATTTAAAATAAAAGAAAATCTTCCGCTGACGGAGAATGTCTATAAAATGATCCTCTCGGGCGATACGGGTGATATTACGTGCCCGGGGCAGTTTGTGAATATCAAGCTTGACGGTTTTTTCCTTCGCAGACCGATATCGGTATGCGATGTTCGCGGTGATGAGCTGACGATAATATATAAAGTGGTAGGCAAAGGCACCGAGGCTATGAAAGATATGAAATACGGCGAGCTTGACGTTCTTACGGGACTCGGAAACGGATATGAGCTTTCGGAATCGGGAGACAAGCCCTTGCTCATCGGCGGAGGTGTCGGCGTTCCACCTATGTATCTGCTTGCCAGGAGGCTTATATCCGAAGGAAAGCGGGTATCGGTCATACTCGGCTTTAATACCCAAAACGAGGTATTTTACGAGAATGAATTTAAGGCACTCGGAGCGAAGGTATATGTAACTACCGTTGACGGTTCGTACGGAATAAAGGGCTTTGTTACCGAGGCGATGCGCAACATTGAATATACATATTTCTACACCTGCGGTCCCGAGCCTATGCTGAAGGCGGTGTGCGGCGCATCTTCTTCGAGCGGTCAGCTCAGCTTTGAGGAGCGAATGGGTTGCGGCTTCGGCGCTTGTATGGGATGCTCGTGTAAAACCCTTACGGGTAACAAAAGGATCTGCAAGGACGGTCCCGTTCTTCGCAAGGAGGAAATAATATGGCAGAAATGAAGGTCGAGCTGTGCGGTATAGAGCTTGATAACCCAATAATTCCGGCAAGTGGGACTTTCGGATACGGTTATGAGTTTGCAGAGCTTTATGATATAAATATTCTCGGAACCTTTTCTTTCAAGGGAACGACCAGGGATGCTCGTTTCGGCAATCCTACGCCGAGGATAGCCGAATGTACTTCAGGTATGATAAATGCCGTGGGACTTCAAAATCCGGGCGTGGATAAGGTGATATCCGAGGAGCTTCCGAAGCTTTCAAAATGTTTTCATAAGAAGGTTATGGCAAATGTAAGCGGCTTTTCGGTCGAAGATTACGCCTATACCTGCGAGCGACTCGATAAATGCGATCAGGTGGGATGGCTTGAGGTAAACGTAAGCTGTCCGAACGTTCACGGAGGAGGTATGAGCTTTGGCACGTCTCCCGAGGCGGCAGCCGAGGTTACGAAAGCTGTCAAGGCGGTAACAAAAAAGCCTGTATTTATAAAGCTTTCACCGAATGTTACAGATATAGTGTCGATAGCCAAAGCCTGCGAGGATGCAGGGGCTGACGGTATAAGCCTTATAAACACACTGCTCGGTATGAGGATAGATCTGCGTACGAGAAGACCCGTTATCGCGAATAAAATGGGCGGATTTTCCGGAAGCGCGATCTTTCCCGTAGCTTTGAGGATGGTATATCAGGTGTCTTGCGCGGTGAACATTCCCGTAATAGGTATGGGAGGAGTCTCAAGCGCTGAGGATGTTATAGAGATGATGCTTGCGGGTGCTACTGCGGTTGAGATCGGCGCGGCAAACCTTGTCGACCCGTTTGTATGCAAGGATATCATCGAGCAGTTACCGAGGGTAATGGAAAAATATAAGATAAATTCACTTAGAGAAATAATAGGAGGAGTAAACTGATGGGAAGAGATGTCATAATTGCTTGTGATTTCGACAGTGCCGAAAGAACATTTGCGTTTCTTGATAAATTCACGGGCAAAAAGCCGTTTGTAAAGATAGGTATGGAGCTTTATTATGCTGAAGGACCTTCAATAGTGAGAGAGATAAAGGCGAGAGGTCACAAGATATTTCTTGATCTTAAGCTTCATGATATTCCGAATACGGTAAAAAAGTCAATGGCAGTGCTCTCAAGACTTGACGTTGATATGTGTAACCTTCACGCAGGCGGCACCGTTAGAATGATGGAAGCGGCTATTGAGGGACTTACTCGCGAGGACGGCACGAGACCCTTGCTTATTGCGGTAACTCAGCTGACCTCTACCGATCAGGAGAGTATGGAAAATGATCTGCTCATAAAGGAGCCGATAGATAAAGTAGTTATGCACTATGCTTCCAATGCAAAGAAAGCCGGGCTCGACGGCGTCGTATGCTCGCCGCTTGAGGCAGGAAAAGTTCACTCGATCTGCGGAGATGACTTTATTACGGTAACTCCGGGAGTAAGATTTGCTGACGGAGATGTTGGGGATCAGAAGCGTGTTATGACGCCTGCTGAGGCTAAAAGGATCGGATCCGACTATATCGTTGTCGGCAGACCGATAACGGCTGCGGAGGATCCCGTTTCGGCATACGAAAGATGCGTCAGAGAGTTTGTTGACTGATGCAGATCAAAAGCAAAACGTCGAATATATAAGGAGAGTTAAAATGGAAGGGTACAAAAGAGAGTTTATTGAATTTTTGCAGGGAGCCGGTGTCTTGAAATTCGGAGATTTTACAGCAAAGAGCGGAAGAAAGATCCCCTATTTTATTAACGCAGGCGACATAAAAACAGGCGATCAGATTGCAAAGCTCGGTGAGTTTTACGCAAAAAGCTATCTTGAAAAGGTAGGAAACAAAAGAGCGGTTCTTTACGGCCCCGCCTACAAGGGTATTCCGATAGCCGTTTCGGCAGCAGTTGCGTTGGCTAAGAACGAACTTGATGTTCCTTTCTTCTTCAACCGTAAGGAAGAGAAGGATCACGGAGAGGGCGGCATATTCGTAGGCTATGTTCCGAAGTCGGGCGAGGAGATCGTCATTGTTGAGGATGTTATCACTGCAGGTACCGCCATACGCGAGAGTATGTCAAATCTTCAAAGACTTGACGGCACTAAAGTTGCCGCGACCTTCGTTATGGTAGACAGAAAAGAGAAGGGCAAGGGTGAGAAGAGCGCTATGGCTGAGATCGAAGAAGAATACGGATTTCCCGTTTATTCCGTTGTCGATGTTTATGATATCATCGAATATCTCGAGGAAGACCCTGCTAATAAAGAAAATGTTGACAGAATAAAGAATTATCTTGCGGTAAACGGAGCAAAGGCGTAAATCTTATTTAAGGAGATAAAAGATGAGAAGCGTTATAGATATTTTGGATCTTACGACGGAAGAGATAGACAGACTTTTGAGCGTAGCAAATGATATTATAGCACACCCCGAAAAATACGCCGAGGCGTGCCACGGTAAAAAGCTTGCTACTCTTTTCTTTGAACCCTCGACGAGAACGAGACTGAGCTTTGAGGCTGCAATGCTTGAACTTGGCGGATCTGTCATAGGATTTTCTTCGGCACAGACCTCCTCGGCATCAAAGGGTGAAAGCGTAGCGGATACTTCTAAGGTAATAAGCTGTTATGCGGATATAATCGCTATGCGTCACCCCAAAGAGGGCGCTCCGTTTGTTGCGTCGCAAAATGCGTCGATCCCCGTTATAAATGCGGGCGACGGCGGACATTGTCATCCGACGCAAACGCTGGCAGATCTTTTGACGATACAGAGAGAAAAAGGCAGGCTTCACGACCTTACCGTCGGCTTTTGCGGAGACCTTAAATACGGCAGGACCGTACATTCACTCATTTCCGCGCTTTCCAGATACGAAAATATACGTATAGTATTGATCTCTCCCGATGAGCTCAAGCTTCCGAGCTATATCAAAAATGACGTTATGATAAAGAATAATATGGAATATATACAGACAACCGAGCTTGAAGAGGTAATGCCCGAGCTTGATATTCTTTATATGACTCGTGTTCAGGGAGAAAGATTTGCAAGCAACGACGAGTATTTAAGACTTCGTGATAGCTATATTCTGACACCGGACAAGCTTAAGAACGCAAAATCCGATCTTGCCATCCTTCATCCGCTTCCGAGAGTAAATGAAATAAGCGTGAAAATAGATGACGATCCCCGAGCTTGCTATTTTAAGCAGGTATCAAACGGAAAATATATGAGAATGGCACTCATACTCAAGCTTCTTGATGAGGCAAAGAACCCCGAAAGGAAAAAAGCCGATCATACGGGCAGTGAATATGTAGTCAATAAGCTCAAATGTCGTAACCCGAGGTGTATTACTACGGTGGAGCAGGAGCTTGATCAGATCTTTCACGTTACGGATGCCTCTGAAGGGGTATGCAGATGTATTTATTGCGAATCTAAAGAATATATAAAATAATAAAAAACACATACTTATATAACATCGTAATATGTAAAGGAGAATTGCTATGTGGGATCAAACAACAGAAAAGATTGGTGTTACAGGTCACAGAGGCTGTAAGGCATATATGCCCGAAAATACGCTTATGTCGTTTTCGGAGTCGTTTAAACTCGGTATCGACGTACTGGAGTTTGATGTTCAGCTTACGCTTGACGATGTTGTCATCGTAATGCACGATACGACCGTCGATCGTACTACCGACGGAAAGGGCGCCGTTTGTTTCAAAACGCTCGCCGAGATGAAAGCACTTGACGCAGGTGTTAAATTCGGATATCCGGGTGCCCGTGTGCCTACTCTGGATGAAACGCTTCAGCTCATCGTTGATGAGGCAGACAGCAATATGCTGCTCAATGTTGAGATAAAGGATCAGACACCTCGCGTTATCGATAAGACGATCGAAGCGCTCCGCCGTTTTGGACTTGTGGAGCGTACCGTTATCGCAAGCTTTGATGCTCAAACCTTGCTTTACGTTCAGAAATATTATCCGGAGTTCAAGACTCAGGGTCAACCTCCCGTTTGTATGAAGAGATACGATGAGAGCGTGCTTGACAAGATGTACGGCATGGGAGTTCCGATGGATTCGTCCAAACTTCCTACCGATGAAGATATTTTTGAGGTGGTAAAGCTTGCAAACGATCACGGTATTCAAGCTTGGGGATATCATGCTGATAACCGCGAGGCGGCGGAAAGAGCTATGAAATACGGCTTTACCAATATAACCGCTAACGATCCGCGCGAGCTTATCGCTTATCTCGATGAGATCGGCAGACGTGTAGGCAAATGATTGTATCGTAAGGATCGGACGATCGATATGATATATAAAAGCAAATATGCCGTTGTACCCTTGCGGTCTCGACATATTTGCTTTTTATCTTTCGGCTTTGTAAATATTCAGGGCATAATATTGACAAATCGACGATATAATGATATCATTATACGATGGATCGATCATAAACAACAGATAGGAGAGATAAAGGTGCAACCGAAGGAATTTATAACATTTATGAATGTTATCGAAAAGCTAAAGTGCAATACAAGACATTCTTGGACGTCGAGCGGACGTCACGAGAGCGTTGCAGAACATTCTTGGCGGCTTGCGGTAATGGCGTTGCTTTGCTCTGATGAATATCCCGAGCTCGATATGGACAAGGTAATAAAAATGTGTCTCATACACGATCTCGGAGAGGCGATAACGGGGGATATACCGTCATTCAACAAGACCGAGGAGGACGAAAGAACAGAGGACAAGGCAATAGAACAGCTTATGAGCCTTTTGCCGGAGCACTATTCCGAAGAGCTTTCAAGGCTCTTTGATGAGATGAGGGAAAGACAGACTTCGGAGGCTAAACTTTTCAAAGCACTTGATAATATGGAGGCAGTAATCTCTCATAATGAAGCGGATATATCAAGCTGGATCCCGTTTGAATACTCGGAAAATCTTGTATACGGACAGGATGCTGCCGCATGGTCTGATTGGACAAGAAGACTCAGAGCGCAGCTCAAAGAGGATAGCCTGTCAAAGATAGAGCGAGCCCAAAAGCAAAACGGTCAAAAAGAATAACAATGTGAAGACCTATTATCCTCGGTGCCGCTTTGAGGGGCGGACTTAGTGATAATTTATTAAACAAAAAATGAGCAGTACTTTGCAAGGCATCTTTTGATGCGCTTTGCGGTTGACTGCTCATTTTTATATTGTTTGGCTTTTACTGTAATGTCGCTTATATCGCGGCAAGATAACTTAAAGGTCTATACCCTTGATAACGGTTTTGAGATTTTCGGCACTGTTGTGAAGTAATGCTATCTCCTTGTCGTTAAGAGGCAAGAGTACCTTGCTGTGCGCGCCTTCGTTGCCGACTATATTTAAAAGGCTGAGGCATACATCGTTGATGCCGTATTCACCGTGTGTCATAGTTGATACCGTCAGGGTCGTGTCGATTCCGCTAAGTAAGCACTTGCAGATATGACAAGCTGACATAGATACCGCATAATATGTCGCGCCCTTACGCTGAATAATGCGCGAGCCCGATTTGCGAACGTAGTCCTCGACCTCGTCAAGCTTGAGCTCGGGATATTTTTCGTGGTTCATAACCGATCTGCCAAAATCCGCAACGGGAATGTTGGATATGTTTGCTACAGACCACGGAATAAATCCGGAGTCGCCGTGTTCACCAAGTACATAAGCGTGTACATTCATCTGGCTGACAGAGTAATATTCCGATATTCTTGAACGGAGTCTTGCCGTATCAAGTATCGTACCCGATCCGATGACTTTGGATTCGGGAAGCCCCGTATATTTGCAGAAAACGTATGTAAGGATGTCGACCGGGTTACTTACTATAACATACGTTGCATTAGGAGCAAGCTTTACCACATTGTCTGCTACGGTCTTCATTATGTTTACGTTCGTCTGTGTAAGCTCAAGTCGTGACTGTCCGGGCTTTCTTGCGATTCCCGACGTAATGATAACGATATCGGAATCCTTTGCATCCTCATAATTTCCTGCGTAGATCGTGGTAGGATTGCAGAAGGGCGTTCCCTGGCGTATGTCGAGCGCCTCGCCGAGTGCTTTGTCTTTGTTGATATCGATCATAACGATCTCGGATGCAGTACCTAAGATTGTTAATGAATATGCTATCGTTGCTCCCACACTGCCGGAGCCGATAATTGTAATTTTATTCATATGTTTTCCTCTGTCTTCTTGTATGATTTATTTGTTGGGTCATTTAAGAACGGATATCGCGTCTCCGATGGTTTTCTCGAGAGCTTCGCGTCCGTATTTGTCGACCTCTGACTTGCTTTTTTCTCCGTGTGTTAAGCAACCTGCTCCGCCGATACATCCGCCGATGCAAGCCATTCCTTCGATGAAGTTACCGTCAAGGACGCCTTTGTTCAGCTTGAGAAGTGCCACACGGCACGCTTCTATGCCGTCACATACGACAGGCTTTACGGTAAAGTCAATATTCTGCTCCTTCATAGCCTGTGCCGCCGCATCCGTAAGTCCTCCGCTTCTTGCAAAGATCCTTCCAAAGTAAGAGGCGTTATCGAGCACGCCCTCTTCAAGCGACTGAATATCAATATCACGGCTGTCAAAGAGTGCCTGAAGCTCTTCAAAGGTCAGTACGGTATCTATATAGGGCTTGACTGCCTCAAGCTGAGCCTCCGCCTTCTTTGCAGTACAAGGACCGATGAATATGACCTTTGAATTCGGAGTCGTTTCCTTTATGTACTTTGCAAGAGTAGCCATAGGCGACAGATTGTGAGAGATATGTTCCACAAGATTTGGGAAGTTTGATTTGATGTACTGAACGAACGCAGGACAGCAGGAGCTTGTCAGAATACCTTTTTCGGAGAGCTCGCGAGCTTCTGCCATCGCGACCATATCCGCACCGAGAGCTGCCTCGATAACATCTTGAAATCCGAGCTTTTTAAGTCCCGTCACTACCTGACCGAGCTTTGCATATGAGAACTGACTTGAGATCGAGGGAGCAACTACGGCATATACCTTATAGCTTCCGTTTTCGGAGTTGCGATTGCTCTTTTTAAGAATATCGATCGCATTGAGCATAAAGGATTTATCCATAATAGCGCCGAAGGGGCACTGATAAACGCACGCTCCGCACTGAATACACTTGTTGTTATCGATCTTAGCCGCTTTTTCTTCGTTCATTGATATAGCCTTTACTTTACAAGCGTTCTGACAGGGACGCTTGCGGCTGACGATTGCGGTATAGGGGCACACCTTAGCGCACGCTCCGCACTCCTTGCATTTCGATTTGTCGATGTGAGCCACATGATTGTGATCAAACGAGAGCGCACCGAATTTGCAAACGTCTTCGCAGCGGTGTGCAAGACACCCGCGGCAAGCATTCGTTACCTCATAGCCTCCGACGGGACACTCATCGCAGGCGATATCGATCACCTCGATCACGTTCGGATTGTCTTTGTCTCCGCCCATAGCGAGCTTTACACGTTCTCCGAGTATCGCTCTTTCCTTATAGACACAGCATCGCATTGTCGGCTCATTGCCGGGAACGAGAAGCTTGGGAATATCCATCATATTCTCAAGCAATTTATCATTCCAAGCAAGACGCGCAACCTCGCGAAGTACTTTATATTTTAAATGCTGTACCTTTGTATCAAATTTACGCATTTTTACCTCCATTAGAAATAACTTACCTTGATGCGTTTTCCCATCTTTCTGAGGCAACTCGAAAGCTCCTCTACCAAATTCATCTTTATGTTAAAATTTATAGGAAGATCGGGGTTCTGGTGAGCAGGATTTACCGCTCTTCCAACATAGAAATTGATGTCCGTTGCCTCTTCAAACAAAAGTCGGCTTATAAGGGACGCACCGTCTTTTTTAAAATTCCAATCCTCGTAGAGGTCGTTCTCTCCGAGATAATCTTTTGCATATTGAATTACCTTGTTCATTGTAATTACGCCTTCCGTTACAAGATCTACACCCTCGATATATGCTATCGGAGGTACATCGCTGCGCTCAAAATTCAAGCTCGCCTTTACGGGCTTGCCGAGATATTTTGCCGCAATAGATGACGTTGTACCGCCGCACACGATATGCTTGCCTTCTTTTGAGAAGAAAAGTGACATCATTCTGGTCGCGTCGTCCCGGTTTGAGGGGGGACCGAACAAAATATTCATGGGTTCTCTCTTGCGTATCTTAATAACACAAGCCGTTGTATCATCGCCCGGTTTGTTTCCGTACAGGTTGTCGCACTCATCCACGAGCATAGTCGAGAGATTCTTCGCGGTATATCCGCCCGCCGCAAGCGCCAACATATATTCTGCGATATCCTCGCGCTTCCAACCGAAGTTGTATTTGCCTCCCATTCCGGCATGAGGGCATCCGTCACTCATGGCTATGAAAACGTCATCCTCTTGCAGGCTGATGGTAGACTTGTATATCTTTTTACCGTCGATGTTCATCTCAGTCTTTGGATAATCGTACAGCGCAAAATCTCTGATGATGATAACCTGAGGATTATCGTACTGAATGATCTCGGCTAACTCATTATTCAAAAGATGAATAATCGTGAATGTTGAATATGCCACGCCTCTTACCGAGCATACGGGAAGCGTTGCGGCAATAGTTGCTACACATTCCTCAATGGGAAGTCCCGCAGCCATCATCGTGGAGATTATTTTGGAAGTTAGAGTTGAAAGTATGCTTGCTTTGACTCCCGAACCGAGACCGTCAGCCAATACTATGACGGTGGAGTTCTCGTTTTCTTCAACAACGTCTACGTGATCACCGCAAAGCTCTTCTCCGAAGTGATTGATGCTTTTGTATCCGATATCTGCACACAGATCATTCATCGTTGATAGACTCCTTTAGCTTGGTTAAGGCTATCTTGGTCTCAGCCGCCGTTTCTCCGAGCAGGGAAGCGATCTCCTGAACTATCCTCATCTGCTTTTCTACCACGGTATCCGCAACCTCAACAGTCTTTTGATTGATCCTTGTCTTGTTCTCGCGAGCAGCTTCATCTGCGGTAATGTCACGCATAATTCCGATAAGAAGATGAGATTCGGGATCGTATACGACCGTTTGCTCAACATATTTTTTGTATTCCGCAAGATATGCCGTTTGGTTGTTTACGCTTCTTCCGCTGTTTTTGACTTGAACGAATACGGTAGGATCAAGAATACGAATGACAGGCTCGCCGAGTACATCGGACTCGGCGCGGATGTTCATTATCTTACGCGCCGCCGCGTTTACTTGCTGTACCTCAAGATTTTCATTGAGTACGATAAGTCCGTTGGGGGTGTTTTTAACTATCGTGTCGGAGAAGCTTTCCGCCTTATCTTTAAGATAGGGCAGACACATGGATATCTCCGCCTTGCCCTGAATTATCGCGATGGCCTTTTCACGGCAGGAATTGTATCCGCAAGAGCCGCAGTTAAGCTCGTCTGAAGGCTTGAATTTACCCATCTGACGAAGGACAGTCATGATCTCATTTTCGGTAGGCTGAGCAAGTCTGTGCTCGATCATCGTCATATGCTTGCGAAGCTCCATCGGTGTAGGCTGTGGTACTTTAAAATCGCGCTCACCCGCAAAATTTGCAACTGCCATATAATCCTTGACAGGGGACGAGCTGTGATACTTTTCCATAACGGGGCCGCCTATGCAGCTTCCGATGCAAGCCGACATCTCGATAAAGCATTTGTGAACCTTACCGTTTTCAATATCTTTAAGCGCGGCGATACAGTTGTCAACACCGTCGAGCGCAAGGTAACTGTATCCCGGAGCATTCTGAGCCATTGTTTTAAGTATACCGCCTGTGGTGGGGAAGAAGCGTGCGCGACTTTCCGGTTTGGGCTCAACTTCTTTTTCAAGCTCTATATTCTCGGCTTTTAACATTTTTGTGAGCTCTTCAAATGTAAGAACGGCGTCCACTAAACCATCGTAATATTCAGCCTCATCCTTTTTTGCTACGCAGGGACCGATAAAGACAGTCTTGGCGTTTGGTATACGCTTTTTGATGTCTGCGCAGTGTGCTTGCATAGGAGACATAGTATCCGCAAGGTATTCGAGCAATGAGGGAAAATATTTTTGTATCAACAAGTTTATGGAATGACAGCACGAGCTTATAACTACATCTCTGTCCTCCTCGCGAAGCATACGTTCATACTCCGTTTTAACGATAGTGGCACCGATAGCGGTCTCTTCAACATCATAAAATCCGAGTTTTTGAAGCCCGCGGCGCATAGCTTGGATTCCGACGCCTTCGTAATTTGCAATAAACGACGGCGCCAAACTGACAATAACGGGATCTCCGCTTTGAAGGAGCACTCTTACCTTTTCCGTGCCGTCAACTATTTCCTTTGCGTTTTGGGGACAAACGACAAAGCAATGACCGCATAAAATACACTCATTGCCTATGATATGAGCTTGGTTCCCCGAAAAACGTATAGCCTTGACGGGGCAGTAACGGATACATTTATAGCAGTTTTTGCAATTTGATTTTTTTAGTGTCAAGCAATTTGCCAATTCCGTCACTTCCTTTCGTTCTCGATCACGTCAAGTATGTTTTCTTTAAAAAATTCTCTGAAATTCTCTCTTGTCACTCCGACGTGAATATCATCGTTTACCTGAACGGTAACTCCGACGCGGTTGCACTTTCCGATGCAAAAGCTACCGGAAAGTACGACCTCGTCCTCAATATGATATTCCTCAACGGCTTTCTCAAGGAGCTCGACGATATCGTACGAGCCCTTGAGGTGGCAAGACGAGCCAACACAAACCTGGACAAACAGCATAATTATTTTACCTTAGCAAGTACTTCTTCCGCGAAAAATTCACCTACGTTTTCAGGTGTAACTGAATAAAACGAATCGTTTACGGTAACGCAAACGCCCTGCTGGCATTTTCCCATACAGAAGGTGCCGCTGAGCTCTACTTTGTCACCGACCTTGTTTTCGGCGATAAGATACTGAAGCTGTTCTACTACTTGACGTGAACCCTTGATATGGCAGGAGCTTCCGATACAAACTGTTACTTTAATCATAATAATTACCTCTCAATGTATAAAAAGTATGAAAATCATTTTTGGTATTGAAATTCTGTGGAATGATCTTATTCGTAATCTACAACGCCGACCCAGCTCATAAGGAATTCGCGTTCTTTTTCGTTGCCCTTTACAGATTGTGAAGCGGCTACGATGGGCATCCATTTCTGTACGTATTGCTTAGCGGTATCGCTCTTTTTGCAGAAGGTGTCAAGATATATCTGCGCGCCCGTGATGTCTCCGTTCAGCCAGAAGAGAAGATATGTTCTGGCGGCATCTGCGGAAGCGTTACCTTGCGTTGCGTGTGACCAATCTATTATATACGGAGCACCGTTCTCGGCAATGATTATGTTGGAGGGGTTGAAATCTCCGTGGCATACCTTGTTATGCTTTGGCATGCTCTCAAGGCGTGTGTGAAGATCGTAACGGGTGGTTGCGTCAAGATCCGTCTGAGCGATCTTGCGGCTCATCTTATCCTTGAGCTTATTGAGAAGGGGAGAGGTCTTTTCGTGAACGCTCATCTGAATATCAACGAGCAGTTCGATGTACTCTTCCTTTTTCTCGGGAGCTTCTTCCATAAGCTGTGCCAGGGTCTTTCCTTTAATGTATTCGGAAACGATCGCCCATTTGCCGTCTACCATGGTGACTTCAAGGATCTTGGGAATGTTAAGCCCTGTTTCCTCGATCCTTGCCTGATTGAGTGCCTCGTTCAGAACATCTGCTTTTGAATATTCCGAATTAAAAACCTTTATACATTTATCACCCTCACGGTATATCGTCTTGCTGTTTCTTACTGCTATTACTCTGTCAAGTTTCATTTTTGATTCCTCCTGCCGTTAGGCTTTCTTTCCCTTGCGGTAAGGGGTCTTGACCGCATCGGGCGTTATTTCGGATATATCAGACGCAGGCATATCCGCCTCTACGAAGTGCTTGCCGTAATATGCGTTGAGATACATCTGCTTGATCTCGCTCATAAGAGGATAACGCGGGTTAGCACCTGTGCACTGATCGTCAAATGCCTGTTCTACCATATCGTCAAGGCGAGCCAAGAAGTCATTTTCGTCGATACCGTAATCCTTTATGTTCTTCTTGATACCTACGCGAGCTTTAAGGTCGTTGATGGCTTCAATGAGCTTCTCAAGCTTTTCTTCATCGGTTTTGCCACCGAGTCCGAGGTAATCCGCAACCTCAGCATATCTTGCGAGCGTATGAGGATGATCGTACTGCGAGAAGGTACCCATCTTAGCAGGAGCCTCTGCGGCATTGAAACGAAGTACCTCTTCGATCATAAGCGCATTTGCTACGCCGTGGGGAAGGTGATGGAACGCACCGAGCTTGTGAGCCATTGAGTGACATACGCCAAGGAATGCGTTTGCGAATGCCATACCTGCCATTGTAGCGGCGTTAGCCATCTTTTCTCTTGCTTCAACGTCGGTCTGACCGTTGTCGTAAGCTCTGGGAAGGTATTCAAAGATCACCTTGAGCGCACGGAGTGCAAGACCGTCTGTGTAATCAGTCGCCAACATAGCGGCATACGCCTCAAGCGCATGCGTTACTGCATCGATACCCGATGCAGCTGTCAAGCCTCTCGGAGCCGACATATGGAAGTCTGTATCGATAATAGCCATATTGGGAAGCAGCTCGTAATCCGCGAGAGGATACTTAACACCTGTCTTTTCATCCGTGATGACTGCGAAGGGTGTGACCTCGGAGCCGGTACCTGCGGAGGTGGGGATAGCGATGAAATATGCCTTTTCGCCCATCTTCGGGAATGTGTATACTCTCTTACGGATATCGATAAATCTCATCGCCATATCCATAAAGTCTGCCTCGGGATGCTCGTAAAGTACCCACATAATTTTGCCGGCATCCATTGCGGAGCCGCCGCCGAGCGCTATAATGGTATCGGGCTGGAATGCTCTCATCTGGGCTGCGCCTTCCATAGCATTGGCAAGCGTCGGATCGGGCTGAACATTGAAGAATGTAGTGTGCTGGATCCCCATTTCGTCGAGCTTATCCGTGATCGGCTTGGTGTATCCGTTCTGATAGAGGAAGGTGTCAGTTACGATAAACGCCTTCTTTGCGCCTCTTACGGTCTTCAGCTCGTCGAGAGCTACGGGGAGGCAACCCTTTTTAATATATACCTTCTCGGGGGTTCTGAACCAAAGCATATTTTCTCTCCTCTCGGCAACTGTTTTAATGTTGATAAGGTGCTTTACACCGACGTTTTCGGATACGCTGTTACCGCCCCAGGATCCGCATCCGAGCGTGAGCGAGGGAGCGAGTTTGAAGTTGTAAAGATCACCGATACCGCCCTGCGAGGAGGGAGTGTTTACGAGGATACGGCAGGTCTTCATTCTTGCGGCGAACGCACTGAGCTTTTCCTTCTCGGTTACTTCATTGAGATAGACGGAAGAGGTGTGACCGTAGCCGCCATCGGCAACGAGTCTGTCTGCTTTGTCAAGCGCTTCTTCAAAGGTCTTTACCTTGTACATAGCGAGTACGGGCGAAAGCTTTTCGTGTGCGAATTCCTCGGAAAGCTCTACGCTCTCGACTTCACCGATGAGGATTTTAGTGCCCGCGGGAACCTTAACACCCGCAAGCTCGGCGATCTTAGCAGCCTTCTGACCTACTATCTTGGCGTTGAGCGCGCCGTTTATGATGATAGTCTTTCTGACCTTTTCGGTTTCCATAGGATCAAGGAAATAGCATCCTCTTGCCGCAAATTCGGATTTTACCGCATCATATATGCTTTCGAGAACGATCACAGACTGCTCGGATGCGCATATCATACCGTTGTCGAAGGTCTTTGAATGAATGATCGAGTTGACCGCAAGAAGGATATCCGCACTTTCATCGATTATTGCAGGTGTGTTACCGGCACCGACTCCGAGAGCAGGCTTTCCGCTGGAATATGCGGCTTTAACCATGCCGGGACCGCCTGTCGCGAGAATTATATCCGCTTCCTTCATAAGTGTGTTTGTCATTTCGAGAGAGGGAATATCTATCCAATCTATGATACCCTCGGGAGCACCTGCGGCAACTGCGGCTTCAAGAACGAGCTTTGCAGCGGCAATGGTGGCACCCTTTGCTCTGGGGTGAGGGCTTATAATAATGGCATTGCGTGTCTTGAGCGCGATAAGGCACTTGAAGATCGCGGTGGATGTGGGGTTCGTTGTCGGGATGACCGCCGCGATAACACCTATAGGCTCTGCGATCTTTTTGATACCGTATGCCTTGTCTTCCTCTATAACGCCGCACGTCTTTGTGTCTTTGTAAGCGTTGTAGATGTATTCTGCGGCGTAGTGATTCTTTATTACCTTATCCTCAACTATGCCCATACCTGTTTCTTCGACAGCAAGCTTTGCCAGCGGAATTCTTGCTTTGTCTGCAGCAGATGCTGCGGCAAGGAATATCCTGTCAACCTGCTCCTGGGTGTAGGTCGCAAACAGTTTTTGAGCCGCTCTTACGCGTGAGAGCGCTTCGTGCAGCTTTTCTACGCTGTCGACGATTTCATAAGCTTTGGGTTCCATTTTTATGTGTCCTCCTAAAAATTATTTACTGATTTGATTATTGAGATATGCAAGGGAGAGCGCTAAATTTTCCTGTTTGAGAAGTATACCTTCGGGGATCTTTAACGTGCAGGGAGCAAAGTTCCATATAGCCGTGATCCCGCTTTCGACAAGCTGATCACAGACCTCTTGAGCTGAGCCACGTCCGACCGTGATTATGCCGAGCTTTATGTCATTCTCTTTGCAGAATGTATCAAGAGTACTTACCGGCAAAATAGCCTTGGAAGTATTTCCTGTCCGAATGATCTGCTCATTGCAGTCGAATGCGGCGACTATTTTTACTCCGAACTCTTCAAATCCGTCATAATCCAAAAGCGCTTTGCCGAGTTTTCCCGCTCCGACAAGGACCGCATGCGTCAGCCTGTCATATCCGAGATGACCTTCTATGTCGCTTATAAGCGCGCTGGTTACGTATCCTATCTTCGGTTTTCCCGCACCGCTTACTGCCGCAAGGTCCTTGCGCACCTGAACCTCGCCGAGCGACAAGCCCTTGGCGATCGCGGTCGCGGATACGGTGCTGTACTCAAGCTCGGGTAAGCTTTTAAGATATTGAAGATACTGCGGAAGTCTTCCGAGTGTTGCTTTCGGTATGCTGTATCCGTTCATTCGCCACCTCCTTGATTTTATCGTTAATATTTTATCATACTTTTTGCATTTTGGGAATTATTAAAATGTTATATCGGTGTTATGCTTATCGATATAACATTAATCGATAAGCAAGATATCGATTAAATAAGGCGATGCGCAGTATGATCGGAGGATCAGTTGTTATTCAGATATTTTCTTTTTGATTCGCAAAGTTCAGTGATAAACTGCTTGTCGAGCTCTGTTAGTTTGTATCCGTTACGGTATATGAGGACATCTTTATATATCTTTTGGTTATCGGCGCATTTTTTCTGAACAAGATCGTACCTGTCGAGCATCTTCTTGGGAGCGGGGGAGACCCACATAAACGTATCCGAATTTTTTGAAAGCAGATCAAATTGGCTGGCTCTCTCGAATATAAATATACGCCTTTGGATGCTGTCACGAAGTTCTTCCTTTACCACCTTTGAAAGGGGCATAGACGGAACATAAGGGTCCGCGTGAGCTATTTCTATATACGGGAGCAGATCGTCGCAAATTATCTCGTCCTTTTGAGCGAGGGGATTGTCTCGGCTCATAATCAAAACGTAAGAAAATTCCGAGATCATCTCGTACGCCAGCCCTTTTTCATCAAGCATATCTTTGAAATATCGGTCGTAATTGTCGGCGTATCGAATTATTCCGAGCTTGTAATCCTTGTTCAAAATATTATTTATGGCGCGTTGAGAGTTGGTCTCTTTGTAAAAGATCTCCGCGGGATCGTCACTTAAACATTTGGAAAATTCGGCAAATGCCTCCGATATATAGCAAGCGCGGGGGACAGATACTGAGAACTGCTGCTTTTTCGGCGCTCCGTGCTTGTACAACATTTCGACTTCATCGATCTGCTTGAGTATACTCTGAGCGTAATTTATGAATTCTTCGCCTTCGGGAGTCAACACCATTCCTTTGGCACTTCTGTTGAATATTGTGATTCCGAGATCAGCCTCAAGCTCTTTTATTGAGCGGCTAATATTTGGCTGAGCAATTATCAGCGACTCCGACGCTTTATTGAGCGATCCGAGGCGCGCTACCTCGACCGCGTATTTCATATGAAGTATATTCATAAACGTGGTATCCCTTCGTTTAGTGGATTTCACAAAAATTCTTCAGTTTATATTATAACATATAACGACTTAAAAATCAAGACTTTGACGATATAATTTATAATGTTATCGTAGCATTTTTGCTGTAATTTCGTATGGACAACGGGAGACGATTATGATATAATTGTTTTGAGGCGGTTGAACTTTACATATAAAGCTCTGATGACGTCATAAATCATATATCTTTTGGAATTATCGCACAATTCTCGTATGTCGAGAGTGATTCTTGACTTTTGGGGTGGTATTCTTTCTGACGACATGGTAGAATGTAAGCACAATACATCAGAGAACGCAAGGAGGATGTCTTTACTGTGGAAAGAAAAACAATAGGAAAATTTATATCGGTATTGCGACGCGCAAACGGAATGACCCAAAGAGAACTCGGAGAGAAGCTTTTTGTATCCGACAAGACCGTGAGCCGATGGGAGCGTGACGAATGTACTCCCGAGCTTTCGCTCATACCCGTAATTGCCGAGATATTCGGCATAACGACAGACGAGCTTTTGAGAGGGGAACGAAACAATTCCGACGCTTCGAGAAATACAGAAAATGTTGAACTGATCGAAAGGCAAAAAGCGAAGAGCGACCGACAATTTCGGTTTATGCTCAATAAAAAAACAGCGGGATTATAAAAATCTAACGCTGATGTCAATAGGCTTGACGTTGCTTGGCATCATAATAACCGCGATAATCAATTTGGGCTTTTCAAAGGGCTTGATAGCTTTTTGTGTCGGCACGGCGTTTTGTATAGCAAGCGAGATGAGTCAGATATGTATAAGCGTTAACGCGCGGCTTATCTATGATGAGGAGGAGGCATACGCCGAAAAGATAGATGCTTACAATACGTCGGTCATTATGACATCGGTCAGAGTCTCGTTCTTTAATATTGCCGCATTTGCGTTTTGCTTGCCGCTCGTTACCATTATCGACGGAGCTAATTTCGGCTTGAAATTCGGCTTTTGGTTAGAATACGGAGCGCTGTTCGCGTCTGTATGCGCAGTCGTTTCCTACATTGTTTACGAGCTTTTGATAAAAAAACTTTTGATGAAGCGATGCTTGATATCTCTATCGGATACCCAAAAAGAAATAATGTCTCGCAACACCAAGCTTCTCAAAAAAACTTTTGCGATTTCGTTAGGTATAGCCTTAGCAATTCTTGCCGTGATCGTGTTGCTGAATACTATCATCCGTGCAATCGGTCCAAAGAAGTACGTATTTGACAATTGCGAGGATTTTAAGACCTTCGTGCAAAACGATTACGACCGTTGGTACAACGAGGGGTATCGTTATTATGATAATAACGGCGATGTTGTAATAAGTTATCCCATAGGCGGTGTTTACGTTGAAGGGGATAAGGAACCCATCTGGTCCGGGGGTGAAGAGAATGAAGAATATCCGCGGAAGATATATGCCGAGATTACCAATTCAAAGGGCGAGATAATTTGCGAATACTACTATAATCCGGATCTTTACTATGATATTACGTTTACCGAGTTTACGAATGACAAAATGCCCGTGACTGTGATAACAAAAGAGGACTATTACGCGCAGCTTGACGTGAATTCAACGATCGAATCTTTCATATATTTTCTGATATGCGTCGATATTGTGATCTCGATCGCGATATATGCGATCAAGTTGTATAAGATCAAAAGAAGCGTGCAGACCGATCGGCTCGATACACATAAAAATAAATGAAACAAAGAAGCGTACCGCTGCAGTTGTGCAACGGTACGCTGAATTATTTAATGCTTAATGCCGATTATTTTGAAGGCTGATCATCGGGCTCATCGGGGGTTACGGGAGTGGACGGTGTCGTTGTACCTGTATCCTTGTCACTTTCGCTTACCCATTTGATCGAGCTGTAATCTGTTGTGAGCAATGTCTTTCCATCGGATCCTATCATGCAGAGGTAACGAACCTCGTCGTTGTATATGATCTTTATGAATTTGTCATTCTTAGCGATCGCCTTGAATTCCTGACCCTGTTTGATCTCGGCAGAGTAGACGATGTTAGTCTTACTCGTTGTGTCGGGAGAAGTTCTGAGCCAGAGTCTGTAAGCGCTTACGTAGTAGGTCTCGTTGCATTCAACGAAGTCGGTAGGCTCGGTGGGGGTGATGGGCTTTGTTGAGGTTCCGGGCTCATCGGGGGGTGTTGTCGGGCTCGTCGAGATATACTTGTTGCTTACAAAGCAAACGATGTGGTCTACAACGATACGGCTCCATTCGCCGTTCTTGCCGGTTCTCTGGTAAGACTCTCCTTTGTGGAGAACAACGTATTTCTGGGTTTGATGATCTACGGTTGATTTTCTTGCCTGAACATTTTCATGAGTTATGTATATTGTATCATTGGCGTCTTCGAATACTTCGTTCATCGGTTCGTCAACCTTCGTACCCGGTTCCGTGGGCTCTTCGACCTTGCTCGTGCCGGATTCTGTGGGGTCTTCAACCTTGTTTGTGCTTGACTCGGTAGGCTCTTCGACCTTGTTGGTGGTCGACTCTGTGGGTTCATCAGCTTTGTTTGTGTGGAACTCTGTGGGTTCACCGTTGTCCGAGCTATCGTCCGAAGGACTTTCGGAAGGCTGCGGGAGGTTGTTTGACGATGATTCGGATTGACTATCGCTTTCATCGGGGTTGTCATTGCTTCCGCCGCAAGCGAAAAGAACAATGAGCAAAACTGCAACGAGTAATACCGCTGCGCCAATGAGAATGATAAGTTTTTTTGTTGAGGGTGTCATTTTTCGATCTCCTTTTCTTTGATTTTCGACGGTAACTGCCGACCGTGCTTTTCTGTCCTCAATTATACCATAGCAGAATATATTTGTCAAGTAAAAAAAGCCTGAATGAAACTTTTTTCGAGGAATTTTTTTCGACAAAAATCAGCTTGCCTCATTCGGTGTATCTCGAGATATATCGAAAGGTTACACTCGGCGTGCCTTCTTGCGGGCGAGGTCGCGCCATCCGTGGGAGTAGTGCCAAAAAAAGATCTAAAAAATTAAAAAAGGTGTTGTAAATCGGAGCAATATGTGGTAAAATTACTGTGAAGGTAAAAAATGTCGGAGGTGAGTTCTGTGAAGATAGGAGAAAAGATAAAGAATCTCAGAATGTCTAAAATGATGACACAAGCGGAGCTCGTCGGCGACAATATTACCCGGAATATGCTCAGTCGTATCGAAAACGGCACAGCGCTCCCGTCTCTTCCTACGCTGATCTACATAGCCGGACGGTTGAATGTCCCCGCCGGATATTTGATCGCCGAGGAAGACAACGAGATGATATACAGAAAGATCAACTGTATGGATAATATTCGCCGTGCCTACAACGCGAAAGAATATCGGCTTTGCCGCACAATCTGCTTGCGCGAATTGGATCACGCCGACGATGAGATCGCACTGATCCTTACGGAAAGCTGCCTTGCGGTCGCAAAAGAAGAAATGTCGGAAGGAAGGCTTCGAGCAGCTTGCTCATATCTTGATGAGGCTTTGACATATGCCGAAAAAACCATGTATACGACCTCGCACATAACATCGTGCATTTCCGTATATTTTAAATATCTCGGAGAAAGGATCTCAAACACACTTTATTCGATGCACGACTTGCCGCAGGACGATTGCTCCTCTATGCTCTCATTCGGCGACGGCTTCTGCCGTTATATTGCCGCGCTTGAAAGTCTTGAAGCGGGGAATACGGATTTTGCGGACAGAATAGCGCGCAGCTTTTCCGCTTCCGAGGGATGCTATGCCGCTTGCATAAACGCCTGTATCCGTATGTCGGACGGGATGTACGCCGAGGCGGCGATGCTTTTGCGCGCGGTGCTTGATTCCGATGAAAGTATAGGAAAATTACTCTTGTTTGACATTGTAGGTCGTCTGGAGATCTGCACCAGGGAAACGGGAGATTATAAAAGCGCTTATGAATTCTCTTCAAGCAAGGTAAGGCTCCTTGAAAAAATGCTTGAGGAGGCAGACAGGATATGAAATTCGGACTTGCAAAGCGAGTGTGCTTTCTTCTGATACCCGTGATCATTACACTTTGCATTTCCTCTTGTTCACAGTATGTCGATTCCGATGGCTTTTACGCGGGAGAGCCGATAAAACCGGAGGATATCGAATCGCTTTATGCCTCTTTCGCGGGCCATAGCGGAGTCGATGGAGACGGCTCATCATTCGGAGACCCGGATGCCGTGACGGTGTATTGGACGTCGGGAGGCGGTGTTTATCACACGGATCCGATGTGCAGACATTATGCCGATTCTTCCGAAAAGAATCAAGGCGCGATCGAGGTAGCGATCAAACTCGGCAAGAAAGAACTGTGCTCCGCTTGCAAAAAGAAGCAGGACGCAGAAAATAACGGCGATGATAGCAATGATACAGATACTTCAAAAGGAGAAGATGTTTATGATATTCCGTAACTCAAAAAAATCAGATATAGACGAGATAATGAATTTGCTCGGCGAGGCTCGTGAATCGATAGGAAAGCTCGGTATCGATCAATGGCAGTACGGTTATCCTTCGAGAGACATAGTAGCCGAAGATATTAAAAAATCACGTTCATATGTTTGCGAGGATGAAGGAAGAATATGTGCGGTATTTACTATAATCACCGACGGCGAGCCGACGTATGACAAGATCTACGACGGGAAATGGCTGACAGATGACACCAAGGACGGAAAATACAGCTATTACGCTCTTCACAGGATCGCAGTGGCAAACGATTACAGAGGCAAGGGTGTTTCAAGACAGATAATAAACTTTATCAGATCGAAATGTATAGACGGAAATAAACTCAGCATAAGAGTGGATACGCACAAAGGTAATATCCCTATGATAAGGATGCTGAAAAAGAATGGATTTGAATATCGCGGTATCATCTATTTGAAGGACGGACAGGAGAGAGTCGCATACGAAGCGCTCGTTCATCCCAATTTCTGCACAAAGATCTATGATATATCACGGGAGATCCTCTCGGCAGAGGTCTATCCGGGAGATACCAAGCCCACACTTACGACCGTTCGTTCGTTTACCAATGGCGACGGTTACAATTTGAGCGATATAACCATGTGCGTACACAATTCAACACATATCGATGCCCCCTCGCATTTTATCGATGAGGCACCGACGGTCGATTCCGTGTCGCTGTATAACTGTGTCGGAGACGCTTATGTTATCTCTTCGGAAAACAATATTACAAAGGACTTTATCGAGCTTCACGTTCCGATAGATTGCCATAGGCTTCTTGTAAAAGGCAATGTTTTCTTTGAGCCCGGTGTAGCCGAGAAGCTCGCAGAAAGGAATATCGTGCTCGTGGGCGTTGAGCCTCAGAGCGTATCGTATGGAGATTTCACAAAGCAAGTTCATCTTGAAATGCTCGGAAAGGGAATGGTTATAGTAGAGGGGCTTGATATGTCCGCCGTACCCGACGGAAAGTATGAGCTTTGCGCGCTTCCTTTAAAGATAGCCGAATGTGACGGAGCGCCATGCAGAGCTATACTTATAAAGCATTGAAACGATAAAAATATATACAGACCGAAAATCTCGGTCAAAAGGAGAATTTATGAAGATCATTGTATGCAGAAACTACGCGGAGATGTCTGTGGAATCCGCCAAGATAGTCGCAGAGCAGATAAAAAGTAAGCCCGATTGTGTGCTCGGGCTTGCAACCGGATCAACTCCCGAAGGAATGTATGCGTGCCTTTCGACGATGCACAGAGATGAAAAACTTGATTTTTCAAAGGTAACCTCGGTAAACCTCGATGAGTACTACCCCATAGCTCCCGATAATGACCAAAGCTATCGCTATTTTATGAATTTTCACCTTTTTGACAAAGTCAATATAGACAAGTCAAATACATATGTTCCCGACGGAACCGCAGAAGATCCCGACAAATTCTGTGCGGATTATGAAAAGCTTATCGAAGAGCTCGGAGGAGTTGATCTTCAAGTTCTCGGTATCGGAAGAAACGCTCATATCGGCTTCAATGAGCCGGGAGATATTTTATACCCTGACACGCATTTGACCGAGCTTACGCCGAGCACCGTTGAAGCTAACTCGCGTTTTTTCGATTCTGTCGACGATGTGCCGAAGCACGCACTGACGATGGGCATTGCCTCGATCCTTCGCGCAAAAAAGATCATCGTACTTGCAAGCGGGAAAGAAAAGCACAACGCTGTTCTGAAGCTTCTCGGAAATACGCTGGAGACTAAATATCCCGCAACTATGCTCGCATTGCATCATGACGTTACCCTCATATGCGACGATGCGGCATATAACGGCTGAAAAAATCGGCGTTTGCAACGCCAATCGATAGTTTTTAAATTATTTTTAAATTATAAATTGTTTTTTGAAGGAGAAAAATGTTATGATCT
Source organism: uncultured Lachnospiraceae bacterium (assembly GCA_964472845.1). Taxonomy (GTDB): domain Bacteria; phylum Bacillota; class Clostridia; order Oscillospirales; family CAG-272; genus HGM12650. The sequence continues at coordinate 31,831 of CAYYND010000003.1, forward strand.
TATCTACACAGACAAGCAATGTAAGAAACAGATTTGGCGACAAGCTTGCGGTTGACTATCTGAAGGATGCAGGATATCAGTATCTCGACCTTTCGATGTTCCATATGTCAAACGCCGACAGCCCTTTCAATGCCCCGGATTGGGAGAAGACAGCAAAGGAGCTTAGAGCATATTCGGACGATCGCGGAGTGATCTACAATCAGAGCCATATTCCGTTTACCTTCAACTATAACATTCCCGGCGAATGGGAACGCTTTATAGGCCCTACACAGTGGCGTGCACTCGATATCTGCGGAATACTCGGCGTCAAATACGTGATCGTTCATCCGCTTCATCACATCCCTTATTTCGGCAACGAGGAGCAGCTGTACGAATATAATATGAGATATTACAGATCCATGATCCCGTTCTGTGAAAAGTACGGATATAAGATCTGTATTGAAAATATGTGGCAAAGGGAAGTAAAGACTCGACGCATATGCCACTCTGTCGGCTCGAAAATGTCGGAGCTTAAGAGATATATTGACGATCTCGGCGGAACGGAGCATTTTGTTGCGTGCCTTGATATAGGGCACACCGCACTTGTCGGCTTCGAGCCAGAGGATTGCATAAGAGAGCTCGGTCCGAAATACCTTCACGCGCTTCACGTACACGACAATGACTATACGGGAGACAACCATCTTCTCCCGGGTCAGGGCAAGATAAATTGGGACGCTGTTTGCCGAGCACTCGGCGAGATAAACTACGACGGAGAATTTACTTACGAGGCAGATGCCTTCATTCGCAATTTCTCAAACGAGATGCTTCCTATGGCACTGAAATTTATGAACGAGGTCGGACGTCACCTTTGCGATAAGGTGGACTCTTACAGACCGCAATAACGCAATAAAAAAGACCCGCTTAAAACGTACCGTCGGCTTTGCCGTATTTTGCGGTATGCCGCGAGCGGGTCTATCTTATGCTTCCTAATTAAGATGCAAGATCAAGATGCGAGATAAACAGGAGAAAAGAATATGACAAGTAAAGAACGCCGAGAAAGAGAAATGCTGTTTATTGCAGACAACAATGATTGGGTAGAAATGAAAAGAGCAAGACGGCTGACAAAGGAGATAAATACGGCAGACCGTGCGGATTTTGAGAAGATACGTGAGTTGATAAACGAACTATTCGGGAAATCAGATGGGACTACATTTGTGAATCCGCCTTTTTACTGCGATTACGGTTCGAATATCGAGGTGGGAAAAAATTGTTTTATAAACTACAATTGTACTATCTTGGATAATGCAAAGGTGAAAATGGGCGACAATTGTTTGCTTGCGCCAAATGTTTCTATTTACACAGCCGGTCATACGATACATCCGGATGCAAGGGCTCTCGGATATGAATATGGAGTTGAGGTAACTTTGGGAAACAATGTTTGGGTCGGTGGGAATACCGTGATATGCCCGGGAGTTCACATAGGGAGCAACGTCGTGATCGGTGCCGGAAGCGTGGTGACAAGGGATATTCCGGACTGGTCGCTCGCTGCGGGAAATCCCTGCAAAGTCATCAGAAAAATTACCGATGAAGACAGAAGATATTATTTTAAAAATCGCGAGATAGACGAGGAAATATCGAAGATCTTGAGTAGCCTTTAACAACGTGCTTATACTGAATACAATTTGAACACAAAAAAGATCTGAGCCAAGAGCTAAAAAGCGTTTGACTCAGATCTTTTTAATTCTGTACCGAGCAGTACTTATTCAGTAAGCTGCTTTTCGATCGCATCGATTACCTTTGCACCGTCCTCGGCGGTCAGTATTGTGTATACTACGTAATTACCTATGACCTTAGTTTTTGCGTTTTCGATCTTCGGATATTCGTTTGGAGTATAGTTGATGGAGTTTCTGAAGCTCTCATCCTTTGCTACAAGATAATTCTTTACCGATTGCTCGCCGTTTTTAGCGTCATCGGCACTTGAGAAGTGGAATATGCCCACCTCGTTCAAGTTGGCACTTGAATTGGAGGCGATAAAGACATCGGCTTCCTTGAATGTGGGAAGTGCTTCAAAGTTGAATTCGAAATAGTCGGAGTCGACGCTTACGTAACCCTCGTCGTTGGGGATCTGTCCCTTTGCGGCGGTAGCGAGTGCCGATATTGCAACATCGTCCTTGATTTTTACATTGTCGCTGTCACACGCTGTAAAAGCTAAAGCGGAGCAGAGGAGCAACACCGCCATAACGGTGGATATTATCGAACGAATGAGATTTTTTTTCATACTGTTTTTTCCTTTCGCCGTTTTTACTATATTTGTTTTTGTTTGTTTTTATCTGTCGGAGCTTTTGAATTTATTGCAATTCGTAAGCGTGTGTGCGAATATAATTTATGAGGACTCTGAGACCCGTAGGCGTCATATGGATACCGTCACCGCTCTGATAGCTGTTTTGCATATACCCGTCAACGCCCCTCAGACACTCTTGAGAATCAAGATATTTGAGTCCGTATTCCTTGGCTACATCTTTTACCCATACGTTGGCTTTATCGATCCTTTCGTTTGAGATCGTCGGATTCTCTTGGGTATCCAAATTTGCGGCAACAGGGAAGATGTTTTGAAGTATCATTACGGTATTGGGGGAGTTCTCCTTTACTGTTTCTATGAGCTTACGGTAGGATGCTTTGAACTGCTTTTCTTCAAAATATCCGGCTACGCCGCCGTTGAGTCCGAGCGTTATTACTAAGTAAGCGGGCTTCTTTTTTGCTACCGCTTCGCCTATGGTAAGCGCGCAGTCATCGTCTGGGTAGTATATCTTTGTTTGATTTATGGTAGTATAGAGGGCAAGTGTACCGTTCGTACCTCCGTTTTCACCGGCGCCCGTCCAAACCTGATTTTTTCTTACAATATCGTAGTAAGAGAGTGCGTATGTCGTGGAGTCTCCGAGAAACACGATCTTGTCGATATAGTCTTGTCCGGCGTCAGTGGTGGGCTTTAAAATGACGCTGTCGGTATCGGCGGTTTCCGTTTCTTTTGACTGTGAGTCGCCCGTCTCATCGGATTCTGCGTTACTTGAGTCTTCGGGCGAGTTCGACGAGTCATCTCCGTCGGAGATATCGGAAGAATGTTCTTCATAAGCTTTTTTTTCGGATGCGTAGACGCCTGCGAATACTATTCTGGTAACCAAGCACAGCAAAAGCGCGAGCGCAAGCACGGGCAGTATCTTTTTTAAAAAATAGGTAAACTGTTTGTCATTCATATCTGTGTTTCCCCCGTATCCTTATTATTTGAACATTGAGTCGTATTTTTTTTCTTTGTTTTTCCTTGAGTTAATGACAGAGGTGATCAGTCTGTATATCAAGTACCCGAAAACATAAACGATAGTGACCGTAAACAATGCTACGAGTATCTCCGAGCCTCTTGCGTTCGTTGCGGTCGGAATGTACATAAGTACAAAAAAGCCAAGCGCTACGGCAGCGTAGTGGCAGAGCACACGCAGAACGACATTTATTTTCTTATCCGAGTGAACGATCCCTCCCAATGCTATGAGGAAGGAATACGGATATATCAGAATAAATCTGAGAGGAGTTACCGTTGTCGTATCGGTCTCTTCTCCGAATATGAGTTGAACCGCAAGTAAAAATATCGAGATCAAGGTAAAATATACGCATCCCGATGCAAGGGCTTTTTTGATTGCTTTCATTTAAACTTTGGGGATCCTTTCAATTTTTATCAAAAAATGTGACTGTATATATTATAACTCAAATCGACATATTTTGCAACACCCAAGAACAACTTTTTTATTAACTGTCTTACCGTTTTAATTGTACTCAAATTGAATAAAAGATCGGAAAGTTATCGTGACCGGTGATGTGTAATTAATATTATGCTGTAAAAAGTGAATATTTATAAGAAAACTTGCGTTATCTGTTGACTTTTTAAGGCTTTTTTTTTGTATAATGTAAATTGTATATTTATGACTAATACCGAAAGGAATGTTAAAATGGCAGGAATCATCAGAAAAGAAGCCAGGACCGCTGTCTATGAGCTTTTGTTTGAAACGGAATTCAGACATGATGAAGCTCCCGAGCAGATTTTCGATACGGCTGTCGAGGTAAGAGAGCTTCCGACCGACGACTATGTGAAAACCGTGTATTTCGGCGTGCTCGAAAACAAAGAGGCGATAGACGAGCTTATAGAAAAGTATTCCAAGGGATGGAAGATAGACCGTATATCAAGGGCGGCTCTTTGCGCTATGCGTATTTGTATCTATGAGATGCTTCATGTTAAAAATATTCCCGTCAATGTTTCGATAAACGAAGCGATCGAGCTGACGAAGGGTTACGACGAGGAGAAGACACGCGGATTTGTAAACGGTGTGCTCAACGGCGTAAAGGATCATATTCTCGGCTCGGAGAACGGATAAGGTCCGATATGAAAAAATGCTTTGTCGGAATAGATACCAGCAACTATACGACCTCGCTTGCGGTCTGTGACGAAGACGGGGAGATCCTGCTTAACCTTCGCAAGCTCCTTTCTGTGAATGAAGGCGAGCGAGGTTTACGTCAAAGCGACGCGGTATTTGAACACGTTCGGAATATGCCTGTGCATACCGAAAAGGCAAGAGAACTGCTTTCAAACTGTGATGTATGTGCCGTAGCGTGTTCTTCAAAGCCGAGGGATGTCGCCGAGTCGTATATGCCTTGCTTTCTTGCGGGCAAAAATACGGCTTATGCTATGGCAAGCGTCCTCGGAGTGCCGACGTATGAGTTCTCTCATCAGAACGGACATATTATGGCGGCGGCATATTCGTCGGGAAAACATACCGAGCTTTTGAAGTCGCCTTTCTGCGCTTTCCATATTTCGGGCGGTACTACCGAGATATTGCGTGTCACACCGACTTTTGACAGCAGAATATTTACGGCTGAGCTTGTCGGCGGCACTAATGATCTTAACGCAGGTCAGGCAATAGACAGGACGGGAGTACTTATGGGTATTAAATTTCCGTGCGGTAAAGAAATGGAATTGCTTGCCGCCGAGTACTGCGGTAAGGTACCGTCTCCCAAGATAAGCGTTAAGGGGCTCAATTGCGATCTTTCTGGGCTCGAGAGCCTTGCGGCGAAACTTTACGGCGAAACTCGGGATAAACGACTTGTAAGTAAATTCGTGCTTGATTTTCTTTCGAGGACGTTTATAAAAATGACCGAAAATCTTCTTGATACGTATCCCGATACACCGCTTCTTTATGCGGGCGGGGTGATGAGCAACAAATATTTGCAAGCGTGTATCGGCGAAAGATTTAAGTCATCGTTTGCCACCCCGGAGTTTTCGGCTGACAATGCCTCCGGGATCGCGTTGCTTTGCAGGGAGAGATACATCCGCGGCGGTAATGCCTGAGTAGGATCTCAGCAACAATGTTAAGGAAAGAGTACAGGATAAATGAACGGAGTATACAGGATCACACCGGAGAACGCCATAACGGTCACCGAGCTCAATTGGTATCTGAAGGAGCTGCTTGACAGTGACCCGATAGTGCGCCGTATATTCGTAAGGGGCGAGATCTCCAATTTTAAAAATCAATATTCCTCGGGGCATTTATATTTTTCTCTTAAGGATAACGAAGGTCTTGTGCGTACCGTGATGTTCCGCTCGAGCGCCGTAAAACTCGGATTTACGCCCGAAAACGGAATGAAGGTCATAGTGGGTGGAAGAGTGTCTGTTTACGGAAAAGACGGACAGTATCAGCTCTACGCAGAAAGTATGATCCCTGACGGCGTGGGAGAGCTCTATCTTGCCTACGAGCAGCTTAAAAAACGGCTTGAAGCGGAAGGATTGTTCGATGAAGCTCACAAAAAGCCTTTGCCGCGATTTCCTAAGACGGTCGGTATCGTGACCTCACCAACGGGAGCGGCAATAAGGGATATATTGAATATACTGAAAAGAAGGTATCCGCTTGCGGATATCGTGCTCTATCCCGCACAGGTACAGGGAGAGGGAGCGTATGTCGGGCTTGTAAACGGTATAAGATATTTTAACCGAACGGCATCCGCAGATGTCATAATCATAGGCAGAGGCGGAGGATCTATCGAGGATCTGTGGGAATTTAACCGCGAGGAGCTTGCAAGGGAGATATATGCGAGCGAGATCCCCGTGATATCAGCGGTAGGACACGAGACGGATTTTACGATCTGCGATTTTGTGGCAGACAGACGGGCGCCGACCCCATCGGCTGCCGCCGAGCTTGCCGTTCCTGATCGTGCAGATCTCCGACAGGGCATAAAAAACACAGATGCGCGGCTTCGCGGCGCCGTAAGGACAAAGACCGATCGGCTTCGCGCGAAGGTGGAGCTTATATCGTCCTGCTATTCTATGCGCTCATTTGGCGATCTTATAAATTCAAAGCGTATGGATACGTTGAGACTCAGCGAAAAGCTGGATGATGCCGCCGCACAACGTGTTAAAAATGAAAGAAATCGGCTTGCTTGGCTTATCGGAAAGCTTGACGCGCTTGATCCATTGGCGGTGCTGTCAAGAGGATATGCCATAATCAGTACTTGCGACGGCAAGAAGGACATTTCTGACGTGTCTCGTCTTGACGTTGGTGAACGCATAAACATAAGGCTTCGGGACGGTCTCGCTGTCGCGGATGTAGTCAGCATTGAAACGGAGAATAAATGATCCGATGGATCGGAAACGGGTATTGCTATGAGTAATGAGAAGAAAACAAAAAGTGAAAAGCCGCTTACCTTTGAAGAGGCGAGCGCAAGGCTTGAAGAGATAGTAAAGCTCTTGGAGGATCAGAAGACAACGCTTGACGACTCACTTTCGCTTTACAGCGAAGGTGTTCAGCTTATCGGGATTTGCAACAAGAAGCTTGATGAGGCTGAACAGAAGATAACCGTCATCGACAGCAAAGAGGGCATTTGAATTATCGATTATGAATAAGAAAAAGAAAGCTATTTTAACTGAGCGTATAAAGATAAATCGGGGACGTACCGAGGAGTATCTGCGAGGCGTTTTTGCGGATCCTGACAGAGAGCCGTTGCTTTCTACGATATTTTCCGCTATGAATTACAGCCTTGAAGCCGGCGGAAAGAGGATAAGACCTTTTTTGACGCTCGAGGTATGCGGGATGCTCGGAGGGGCAGAGTCGGTAGCGCTTCCGCTTGCATGTGCGGTGGAGATGATACACACTTATTCGCTTATACACGATGACCTGCCGTGTATGGATAATGACGATCTCAGAAGAGGAAAGCCGACGAATCATAAGGTCTACGGTGAGGCGGTCGCTACGTTGGCGGGCGACGGTCTGCTGACGCATGCCTTTGAGGTGGCATTGACGGCGGATATTCCTGCGCAGGACTTGATAAAGTGCGTAAGGATGATCTCGGAGGCTGCGGGTGCACGCGGTATGATAGGCGGTCAGATAATAGATATCGAGAGCGAGAATAAAAGTATAGATATTGAGGTCTTGCGCACTATGCACAGGCTCAAGACGGGGGCATTGATAAAGCTTTCTGCGACGCTCGGCTGTATTGCCGCAGGTTACGGCGATGAGTCGGCGGAATATAAAGCTGTTGAGGCATACTCGGAAAAGCTCGGCACGGTCTTTCAAATAGTTGACGATATACTCGATGTGACATCGGACGACAAGACACTCGGAAAGCGCGTGGGAAGTGACAGTAAGAACGGGAAAACGACATTTCTTACTTTCTATACAGTCGAGGAAGCACAAAAGCTCGCAAGAGAGATGACGGATATGGCAATATCTGATATTTCCGAATATGATAAGAATACGGACGGTGTGCTCAGCGCTTTTGCCGAATATTTATGCGAAAGATTAAATTGACAGACGGAATATTCATGGAAACGGCGTATACCGATCTGCAAAGGAAAGGATCCCTGTAAGATGAGGGCAGATGTATATATCCATATCAACGGGTATGCCGACAGCCGTAAAAAGGCGCAGGTATTGATAGATCTTAAGGCGGTCTCGATCGACGGCAAGATCGTAAAGAAGCCGTCCGAAAACATCGATGACGGTCTGCCGCACAGCGTTGAGGTGTCATTTAAGGAAAAATATGTCGGCAGAGGCGGACTTAAACTTGAAAAGGCTTTGGAGCTTTTCAATATATCCGTAAGAGGATGCCGATGTATAGACATAGGTGCATCGACGGGAGGATTTACCGACTGTCTGCTTCAGAACGGTGCCGAGAGTGTTTGCGCCGTTGATTCGGGCAGAGGACAGCTTCATCCGAGCCTTTTGAATGATCCGCGGGTGACTTCATACGAAGGTATGAACGCGCGAGATCTTTCGCTTGCGTACGTCGGCGGTGAACGGTTCGATATTGCCGTGATGGACGTATCCTTTATCTCCCAAACGTATATAATTCCGTGCGTGTCCGGCGGAATATTGCGAGTCGGCGGTATATTCGTCTCCCTTATCAAGCCCCAATTCGAGGCAGGAAGGGCGGCACTTGATAAACACGGGGTCGTCAAAAAGCCGTCTGACAGGTATTCGGCGGCGATCCGCGTGGCCGAATCGGCATACGCAAACGGCTTTGAACTGTTGGATATGACAGACTCTCCCATAAAAGGCGGAGACGGCAACACGGAGTACCTTGCGGCTTTTTCACTTACGGGTAATATGGGCTCCGAGATCCCCGCGGAGGTGCTTTCAAAGATAAAGCAGATCACTTTTTCGCAGAGAAGCATATAACTTACAATAACAGAAAGAAGAGTATCAATATGATAAGATTTGCCTTGATAACAAATTTTAACATTCCGGAAAAAGCAAACGCCGCGATGACGGTCGTTGAAAAATTGAATCAGCTCGGAGAATGTGAGATAGTTCTTTCGGTGTATAACAGAGAGAAGATCGCAAAGCTTCGTAATTTCAGCGAGCGCGTTACCTATGTTTCGGCGGATCAGCTTTACAAGCAGGCAGATATCATAATTGTACTCGGAGGAGACGGAACGATACTTGAGAGTGCAAGACGCGCGGCTCCTTGCTCAAAGCCGATACTCGGATTTAATCTCGGCAGGCTCGGTTATATGGCGGAGCTCGATATGAGCGAGACGGATAAGCTCGCCGCCCTTTTCAGTGGGGAGTATGTCTTCGAGGAAAGATCAATGCTTTCGGTCGAGATAATGGGTGCTTCGGGTAAGCAAAGATTTGCGGCACACGCTCTGAACGAGGCGGTAATATCGAACGGATCGGTGGCAAGGATAGTTGATCTGGATCTTTATCTTGACGGAAAGCTTATGAATAATTATCGTGCCGACGGTCTTATCGTTTCAACCCCTACGGGTTCAACGGCGTATTCGATGTCGGCGGGAGGTCCCGTTATAGATCCTCGGCTGAAATGCTTTTGTGTGACGCCAATAAGTTCCCATTCGCTTCTTGCACGTCCTGTTGTATTGCCCGACGACCGCGAAGTGTGCATCAAAAATACAAGCAGAAGGGAAAGATCGCTCTTTTTAACTCTCGACGGTAAGACGAATTGCGAGATATACTTCGGAGATATTGTAAAGATAACAAAATCCGATTACACGACTAAGCTGATAAGAATAAAGGAACAGATGTTTTACCGCACTCTGAGACAAAAGATGCGTGAATATAACTGACAATTTACAACCGATATCAAAAAGCAGATGTATATAAATAATGAAATCAAAAAGACAGGAAAAGATCGTCGAATTGATAGTGAACAATACCATAGAAACTCAGGACGAGCTGATCGAGCGACTTGCCGCGCAGGGCTTTAGTGTGACTCAAGCGACGGTCTCAAGAGATATCAGAGACTTGAAGATATCAAAGGTACCTACGGGAAACGGAACGTATAAATACGTTCTTACAAAACACGAAGATATCTCGTTTAATTTGCGTCTCAATGCAACTCTGACTGCGTCTATCAAGCGTATAGAAAGCGCAAACAATCTTGTTGTTTTCCATACCTTGCCCGGACTTGCCTCGGCGATAGCGGCGGGAGTTGACAGTATGGATATTCCCTCATACCTTGGATGCGTTGCGGGAGACGATACGATATTGCTCATTTTTAAAGACAATGCGACGGCTTTTGAGTTCGGAGAAGAATTCAAAAGCTATGCAGGCTTGAATTAAGATATTTTTGATCGAGAGGCAGTGTATGTTAAGATCGCTTCATATTGAAAATATCGCCGTTATAAGCGGTATAGACATTGATTTTGAGTCGGGCTTTTCTGTTTTGACGGGAGAGACCGGCGCAGGCAAATCGATAATCATCGATAGCATAAATATGTTGCTCGGTAACAAGATATCAAAGGATCTCATACGGAACGGGGAGATGAGAGCCCTTGTTTCGGGAGTGTTCGAAGATCTTAATAAACAATCCGTTGATGCGATAAAAGAGCTTGGCTTTGACATAGAAGACGGCTCGGTGATGCTGCAACGCACCGTGTCAAGGGACGGAAGGTCAAGCGCTAAGGTCAACGGGCAGACGGTCACTCAATCGCTTATGCGCGAGATATCTCAGTTGCTTATAAATATTCACGGACAGAACGACAATCAACGCCTTCTGCAAAAGGCTCATCATACAGAGATACTTGATTCCTATGCAGAGTGTGGGGATATGCTTTCGGAATATTCGGAGGTATACTCGTCACTTACCAATGCGTCAAGAGAGCTTGAAAAGCTGAATGTTGATGAGGCGGGAAGACTGCGACGCATTGAAATGCTGAAATTTTGGATATCGGACATAAAGTCCGTTTCTCCGAGGATCGGAGAGGAAGAGCGGCTTGAGGCTGAAAAGAAAAAGCTTTTGAGCATTGAGAAAATCAATAAACAAACGGCTTTTTCCTATAAAGTACTTTACGGTAACGAGAAAGGCGCATCCGTTCACTATATGCTTGAAAGGGTTGCGCAGTCTCTGTCATCCATCTCGGATGCCGTTCCGGAATTTGAATCGCTTTCCGAGCGCGTGAATGAAATAAAATACGAGATCGCGGATATAGCCGAGAATGTGCGTGCTTACGAGGACGACAGCAATGCCGATTCAACCGAAAGGATCAATAAGATCGAGGCACGACTTGATGCAATATCAAAGCTTAAAAAGAAATACGGCTCGACGGTGGAGGATGTTTTGTCCTTTGCAAAAAGGTCATCACAGGAGCTTTCGGAACTTGAAAACAGCGATGAAAAGACCGAGGAGCTCGAAAAGCGCATCTCGGAGCTTCGCACCAAGGCAGAGAAAAGCGCGGAACGCCTTCACAAGGCAAGGGAACTTGCGGCATTTGAGCTTGAGCGAAGAATAATGGACGAGCTGGTTTTTCTTGATATGTCAAAGGTCAGATTTAAAGCGGATGTCAAAAGGACGGGAGAGCTTACACGGAACGGATGTGACAGCATAGAGTTTCTTATTGCTACTAATAAGGGAGACAAGCTTATGCCGCTCATTTCGATCGCCTCGGGAGGCGAGCTTTCAAGAATAACCTTGGCTATCAAGAGCGTGCTTGCCGATAAAGACGGCGTGGATACACTGATATTTGACGAGATAGATACGGGTATATCGGGTAAGACATCAAGAAAGGTCGGCATAAAGCTAAAAGAAACCGCCACGCGTGTTCAGGTGATATGTATTACACACTCGGCGCAGATAGCGTCACTGTCGGATGCGCATTATCTCATATCCAAATCGGACACCGAAAGCGCAACAGAAACCTCCGTGCGCCTGCTTGACAAGGATGGAAGGATCGAGGAGATCGCACGTATACTCGGCGGCATAAATATAACCGATGCTCAGCGAAGCGCGGCATCGGAGATGATTGCCGAGGGCGAAAAATATTAACTGTCAGATAAAATACGTAAACAGATAAGAAAGGACATAAATATGATCAAGATCAAACAGGCGATCGCGGAAAAGATCGCCGACATAATTAAAAAGCAGTATCCGGATGCAACGGTCGAAACGAGTGATATCGTGGCATCGTTCGAATATCCTCCGGAGCCGACGATGGGAGATATTTCGCTGCCTTGCTTTAAATTCAGTAAAGTGCTTCGCCGTTCTCCTGTTCAGATCGCGGCATCCATCAGCTCTGAGCTTGAGGGCGGGCCGATCG
>CAYYND010000004.1:0-38154 GCA_964472845.1 uncultured Lachnospiraceae bacterium
CGACATAACGGAAGTTATGTTTTATCGCCCATAACATAACGGAAGTTATGTTGTATGCTTTAATCATGATTTTTATTTACATATGTTATCTTACCACAATTTATTCGATATGTCAATAGGTTTTCTCGAAAAAGTCTAAATTCTTGGGCACAACAACAAAGCCCTTTGCTTTCATTTTTTGAAAAATCGGTGAAAGGTATTATTGTTGTACTTTTTTTTAGACTTACAGGACCTACTGCAAGCAGGCAAATGCGACTGTTTACAACATAACTTCCGTTATGTTGTATGAGGTTCGGTGCAGTCGCATCGAGCTTTTTTTGTTTTATACGACAAGCCGCATATGCTCCATTTTCCGGCGGTGTTCTGCGCCGGTGGTCACGATATAAATGCGTGTTGTGTTGATATTCGTATGACCGAGAATGTCGGCAAGCTTGGCGATATCCTTTTCCATGCTGTAAAATGTACGGGCGAACAGGTGGCGCAGATTGTGTGGAAACACCTTACTCGGTGCAACGCCGGCTTCCGCATACAGCGCTTTCATTTCACGCCAGATATTACAGCGATTCATCGGTTTTCCCGATCTCGTGATAAAGATTGCACCCGATGTGATGCGTTGCTCCTTGGCATAGCGCAGCAGCTTTTTCTGCAAGGCCGCTACGATAAAGATGGTGCGTGTTTTTCCTTTGCAGGACACGGTTGCTTGGCCTTTCTGTACTGCTTCTGCAGTAATAAATGAAAGTTCGCTGACACGGATGCCCGTAGCGCAGATGGTCTGGATCAGCAAGGACAGTCTTTCGTTGTGCTTTTGCTCCGCAGCATTGACCAATCGGCGGTATTCTTCTTTGGTCAGTTCTTTTTCCGCAGAGCAAAAAGCTTTTTTCTGCACCTTGAATTGCTTTACACATAAGTCATGCCACCCGCAGAAACGGAAAAAGCAGTTGAGCGCCGCCAGCATAGAATTGGCGCTTGCTACAGCATATTTTTCACCAAGCTGTTCTTTGTAGGAAAGCACCACCGCCTTGGTGATCTCACCATCCCCGGCATAATGGGCGAAGGTGTGAATATCGCGCATATATTTCTCCACCGTTACGGTGCTTTTCTCATCCTCGCACAAGTATTGTTTGAATTTTTCGGCTTTTTGATTTGAAAACATCCTTTTCATCTTCAGTTCCTCCAGTTTTTTGATATTATTATTTTACAATAAATCCATTAAAATTCCTTCGTACGGTAACGATCATTGAGAAACTGAGGATGTTATATATCAAGTCATAGAAAAAAACTGTCTTGCCTAACGCAAAACAGGGGCGGATACGGTCTGAGAGCGGCAAAGCTACCCAAAACAATAACCTAAATTCAAACTCCAATAGGCAAAAAAATCGAGTGGTCATCACTTTCGTTATGACCACTCGATGTGGTCGGAATGACAGGATTTGAACCTGCGACATCCTGCTCCCAAAGCAGGCGCGCTACCAACTGCGCTACATCCCGATACGGTATCATATGCAATTGTGTTCGGCAGATCATCGATCTCAAGACGGCTATATTATACAACACTCTCGTGATTTTGTCAAGTGCTGTTTTCCTCATTTATCTTCATAATAGACTTTGTCTTTTCATTCAACTATAATCGACTGCCGCCGCGAAGTTTTTGTCCCCCGCGGCGGTCAATCGTTTTATGATTTTTTGGGATTTCTTATATTCCGTATTTTGCATCGGCTTTAAGCCTGATCGGGTATATTTTAAAATGTTCCGCGAGCTGTAAGCTTGACCGTGCCCATAAGGCTCGGCTTTTCCGCGAGCGGCGTTTCGGTATTACCGTCGCCTACGGTGAACCAGCTCCATCCACTGAACAGCTTGCCCCCCGGAACGGTCATCTCGGGTTCCGAGATCTCCTCTCCCTCTTTCAACCGTACTGTTGTTAAGATCTCACCGTCAACGTAGTAATCGATCTCAAACAGGACCGTCTTCGTGTCCCAGATCGCCGATACTGTAAGATCCCCCGTGAAGGTTTGAGGTATCACGTTATCCCAAGCCGAGAAGAATTTCATATTGACGTTATCGTAGACCGTTTCGTCGGTTGGTTTGGTGGGAAGTCGGCTCAGATGCTCGCCTTCCTTTCCCGATATGGTGAAATATCTGCTTCCGTTGAGGAATTTGCCGTTCTCGCCCGCATCGAAGGTTACCGTATATACCGTCTCGCCATCTGCCTGCCAAACCGCGGTAAATGTGGCGTTCTGAGTGGGGGTGATCGTGTCGGTAAGCCTGAAGAGCTCGCCGCTCTCGTTTGCAAATCCGAGGAAAGCCGACTTGTGAACGGGGGGAATAACGGTCTCAAAGCTGAATTGCGCGTCGTCTGCCGGAATGAACACCTCAAGCTTCTCGCCCTTTGCTCCGAGCGGCTGATCGCCAAAGCTGCCGCCGTTCGCATCGAGGGTCAAATGTATGAATTTTTTCCAAACGTAGGTTACTGCGATACTGCTGTTTTCGGGATCCTCCTTGAGCTCGGCACTCGTGCAACGCCAGAAGAAGTTTTCCTCGTCAAGCGCGGTCGGAAGATTGGATGTATATATTGCTTTCAGCGTTTCGGCTTCGTTATACGTAACGTTGAAGAACAGCTCCTTCTCGGCACTTTGATAGATCGTGCCGTGATCTGTCTTTACTGTAACCGAATACTGCCTTTCCGTGCGCTCATATACCGCAACGAGAGTAGCGGAGTGACGCGGGGTATATGCCGATCCGAGCGCGTAGAACTTGTCGCCGTTTGAGGCATCTCTCCAGCCTACAAATTTATATTCGTAGCTTGAGCTGCCGTCCATCACGGGCGTGTCGATGTAAAGCATCGAGAAATAGATATCGTAATTTGCGGCGATCTTTTTGGTCACGGTCTTTTGACCGCCTATCGTTCCGTCGCCCGCATCGAATGTAAGAGTCACATAACGCCTGAATACGGGGCGTATAAACATTTTTTGGCTTACCCTCATATCCGAAATATTGGGTGCCGCAAACCAAAGCTCGTCGTCCCACGAAAGCTCCCAATAAAGGAATTCATAGCTTTCTCCCGCGCCCACTTGCGGAGCGGAAGGTGTAAGCTTTGAGAGAAGGTCGGTTATTTTGTCGCCCGACGTTGCGCTAAATGAGGTTTTGCTTCCGTATACGCCGTTTCCTTGATATTCGTAGGTGTAGACGTTCACAGATTCGCTTGAATATATCGCGGTGTAAGTCTGAGCTCCCATAACAGCGGGAAGCGCCGTTCCGATCTTGTAATCGACCTTTCCGTCTCCGTTCGAGTCCCAACCGACGAAACGACTGTAACTGTTTTCGATCACCTTGGCATACGGTGTTGCGTCAAAGCCTTGCCTTACATTGTAGGTTGCTTCGATCTTTTTGCCGTTGTCATCGGTATAAACGAAGGTGACGGGGAATGTGTCGGAGGCATACTGCGCGATGTAACAGCCGGCGCCCATATTTACTGCATTTTCGTATATTGCGGCAAGCACATCGCTTTGAGTGCCCGAAGCCATCTCAACCGTCTCGTTTGATCCGTAACCGTACACTATGCCGCGTCGCTCGCTGCTCAGCGAATTTTTGAATATGTCACTGCTTATCTTTCGTATGCCGCGATAGCTGCGGAGCGATGGAATGGCAGCGTTGGTGCCGCGTATAGCTTGCCAACCCGTAAAGCTCATATTTTCGTAGCCGCTTTCGGAATTTTCGGGCGCGATCGGCAATGAGCCGAGATCGACCGCCAATACCTTGCCGATCCATTGCTCTCCGTCAAAGTAGATGAATGCGACGACGGTCTGCTTTTTCTTGGCTTTGAATGTAAACACGGTATCACGCATTATCGTTTCATTTTCGGGATCCTTGTCCCAGCCGTCCGTGGTCGTGTAGTATTTGGATATCGACGACATATCGAATGCGCCGACCTTTTCTCCGACCACGACGCTTCGCTCGCCGACGGTTATGACCTCGCTGCCCGTGTCCACCTTGAATGTAGCGGTCACGGTGTTGCCGAGTCCGAGCGAGCCGTAGTTAAATCCCGGACGTACCCAAACGAGTGTTGAGATCTCGCGCCTGCGGTATGGATCCGCCAAAAATTCTTCGACAGAGGAATATTTCGGCTTCTTGTCGGTAGAGGTTGAAAAGAGCCCTTTGTGTTCTTCGTCCTCGGTCTTTTCGTCCTCGGCGCGTTTCTTTTGCGCGTAGGGGAATATGTTCGATCCCGTGTAATAAACGTCCATCTCGCAGGACAGCGTGTTCGTTTCGGCTGACAGCCCGTCGCTGAACATACCGAGCAAGAGGGAATTTATCTTTACGTATCCCGTGGCCTTGTCGTAGGTGAAGTATCTGCTTGAAAATCTGACCTCGATCAGATCCGACGGAATGAAGTTTCCTTTCAAGGTCTCGCCCGTTGTTATATCGATGTAATTTCCCGAGAGCAGAGGCACCGAATTGAAGTCGGAATAAACGCCGTCACGGCTCTCCGAGAGCACGTTGCCGTCGGAAAGATAGGTATTCTTTATGTTGTTGTTGACCGATACCAATATGCGCTTGTCCCCACCCTTGAATATGGGCTTTATTGAATTGTGACCCGTCGAAGGGCTTCCGCTTGCGTGATCTTTAAAATATTCCGACTCCGCAAACGTGCTTACCGCAAGATAACTTCCGATCTCGGCGTAAGCCGCACCGTTAGCCCTTGCATCTTCGGATTGCTCCCTGTATGCGTTGATGTGAGAGTAGCCGTAGATATCGGCGTATATGCCCGTTTTAAATTCCATACCTACCGTACCGAGCCTTTTAAATGCGTCGGCTATCATTGACAGCTTGGCATCGACTCCCGATCTGATGCCCATATATCCCGACGAGTAGGAGTCCATATAGAATTTATCCGAATAGGAGGTAATGGGATTTCTGTACGCCTTTAACTCGCCTGTCTGAGTGTTTGCGCTGAGACCGACCTCGACCGCGTCAAGCACGGTTATATTCGAATCGGATGAAAAGCTTCCGAAATTGACAGAGAATGAATAATCGAGCTCGAACTTTGCGTTGAACAGACACAGCTCCTTTGTCGGAGAGAATGTGCCCTTGAGCAAGGGTACATTCAAAAGCTCTACGGGCTCGGTCTTGCCCTTGAGCGTAGCTGTCAGCTCAGCAAGTGCCTCGTCGCTTGAAATGTTCGTATTCCCCGAAAGGATGCCGCTTATCTGCTCCGTGATATCGACTCCGTTTTTGGTTGCGTGCAGACTCATATCTGTCTCGGAATAGATATCTATTGCATAATTGAGCGCGTTTTTCTCGCTGTCGCAGTTGTAAGTCCCTTTGAGTATCGCCTTTACGTAGTATGTGATAGTGATATCAGCCTTTACGGTATCGCCGTTTTGCAGCTTGGCGTCGTAATTCAACGTCAGCTTGAGCGCGACCCATTCGTTTTCGTCAACACCGGGGAAGTTGGGGTTCTTTGCCTCGGCAAGGATGGCGTTTACTGTAAGTCCGTCGGTCAGGCTGTCCACCGTGTACTCAAATTCATTGAATATCTCGGCGGCGGAAGAGAAGGAATTGCTTCCGATGTCCGACGGGATCTCGGGCGAAGATACGTCCGCATCGGTTTTCGATTCAACGTTTGAATTTGTGTTTGATCTGTTGTCGGATATGAGCGCGGCGGCGACCGCCTCTGTAAGACTGTTGATCCCGTTTCCGTTGAGAATGCTGTTGCTGATATCGGGCGCGTTCACGATGAGATATTCGGGCTTTGAAATGACCTCGTATATGGTATCGTTGAGAGCGGTGACAACATCATTGACCGAACATTCGCTCGCCGAAATAAAGCATACCGTGTCCTGCCTTGAAAGGCTGTCTATCTTTATGAAAGAGGTGTTCGGGGCATTGGCACCGACGCCGTCGCCAAGACAAACTATACTGCCCTCGGCGATCTTTTTCTGGTCTGCGACGGATACGGGAATGACAAAATGGAGATCGTCGTTCTTGAAGGTTATGTTTTCTCTCGAAAGATATTTGATCCCCGAATTCAGCGCGATCTCGCCTTGATTGAAATCCGCGTTCGATATCGTCACGGTCAGCATATTCACGTTCGCGCCGTAGTCGAGGAAGGCGACATCGTCGCGGCAAAGCGTGAAGCGAATGACGGCTCCCGCTTCGTAGCTGCTCTCGGGGGATACAGTATATCCGTTTCCGTCCGAGGTGACCTTGAGAGAGGGAAGCGTGCCGAACAGAGCCTCGACCTCTATGTAATCGGAAAGATTGAGCGAGGTTATGCGCGCATCGGAACGCAGCGAAAACCCAAAGCTTTTCTCGCCCGACGAAACATATGCGCTGTCGGGAGAATAGAAAGAGCAGTTGCTTTTGGAGTCAACGTAATTTGCATAGAGAGTTATGTTTTTGTCGATGGGATCGTTGCGATAAAAGGGCTGTGTGCGCTCGGCGTCCGTACACCAACCGACAAATATGAGTCCGTCCTTTTCGGCGTAGGGCTCGGCGGACAGAGTTGCACCCATAACTACCCGTACGGGAAGTACTTCCTTGCCTCCGTCAGTGTCAAAAGAGACCGTGACGTATTGGACAGGCTCCTTGTAGATGAACAGCCGCACTATCGACATAGCACCGATAAGGCAAGCCATAGCCGCCACAACAAATATGATCTTAAAAGCCAAGGTATTCTTTTTCATAAACCCGAAGCGCTCCTCCCCGCAAATCTATATATCAATATCAAATGCGCCGACCGAAAGCTTTGTGCTCCGATCGTACGGTAAACAGATATTATCATCCTATCATAATGATAACACAAAATCAAACATAAATCAATAGTTTTTTTGCTCCAAAGACACGATTTCTAAAAATTCGATTTTTTATCACGCAGGGGTCACATTAAGGCAAAAAGGTGTCGTGAAAGCATCTCGGCACGGGAGTTTTCGATATTGTGAGCGCTTCTGCGGCGTGCCAAAAGCATATGGAAAATATCAACAATATTCACCAAATCAAATTGTGAATAACGACGTTTTTTGCAAAAAGTCGTTAAAGCCTATTGATTTTTAATGGCAATATGTTACAATCAAGGTAATGATACAAGGAGGTGTTTGATATGACTCAAGCGTGTTCTGATACACCACCGAGAAATTTGATGTGCTCGACATGTGTTTCGATAATGTCGATATTTGTTTCGGCGGACGACGATGATTCTTTGCCACTGGTGGAGTCGGTGACCGCAATACATTATGTGCCGTTTGAGGATGATTATTCGGAAGTTAGCCATAGCATACTTACCATGACTTACAAAAAAAGGTGGACTGTTTACAAATGCTAAGGCAACTTCTTCGGTGCCGGGATATCCGCGACTGTGCAATTACGTTTACGTGGATATGGTAAATACCGATCAAGAATATCATTGTACATCGGATGAAGTATACGGTTCTGCGGCATCTGTTAGCGTTACGGGCTCTACCGATGTTGCAATCGAGACCTGTCACTTCTGCGCAGTTTCAGATTCATATACATATGACATTCTGTATGAGATACGTGTTGATAAATCGGATCATTAACTGTATAATTACATAGAATGGATAGTAAATTATAGACTTTGGGGAGGCTGTATGAAATCTTTTACTTTGATATTTGACGGTATTGCAGAAAAATACAGGCGAAGTAAGGTGCTTTTCATCCTTATGATCGTCGGTATACTTGTAAGCGATTTTATGATGATATACTTCTACGGAAATTACAACGCTTATCTCGATTCTACCGTTAGCGGGATATCCGGAAGGACATATCACGCAGACAACAATCTCAAGCTGACTATTGAAGAAATAGACAAATTGGATTTCTCCGAGTATGACGTGCAGACATATGGCCTCTTTTGCGGTTGGAGCAATTACAACGGAGAAGATTCCCCCATAGCATATATCGACAACGGTAACGGAAGCATCCAGGCCATAGCATACTCATCGTCTTCCGGGCGCAAGAGCTTGAGTATACAAGCATGCAAGAATGATGTATTCTACGCTCTCCCGTTTGTAGGTAAGGTGGACTTTTCGGGCGAAACAGACCCCTACGTCGCGATACTTCCGTGTACAGACGTTACAAAAGCCTTGAAATATGACGGCGAGACCGACTCGTACGGAACCGTTTACATAAGCGAAAAGCCGTATAAAATAATCGGAGTAAGCACCAACCTATACTCGCTTTTTATACCGTATGAGACCTTCATTCAGGAAGGGTATGAGGCGACAAGAGTCGAGTACGTTACCAATAGCGTATTATCGCTCAAGCAAAGCGACAAATTCGAGAGTGAGATATATGACACATTCGGCTCGGACCCTAAAACAGCTCCTTACGACAAATACAAGAGCACCGAATCCGAATACAAGGTCTACGTGTCCTTGATCTTTATTGCTTATGCCGTGTCGCTTATCTCGTTCGCTTTCTTTATGAGCTATTTTACCGAGCTCGGAAAGCGCACCACGTCCATATATTCGCTCTGCGGAGCCGGCAAGCTGTATCTTATGGCAAATACCCTGGCTCAAAACCTCTTGCTTACGGTCTCGGGGTGTGTCGTTGCACTGATATTTAACCTTGTTTTCGGTAATCTCATAAACTTTTTGCCGAGCGTCAGCTATTCGCTGAGAGATGCCGTGGTTATGCTTGCGTCGGTCGTTTTGGCGACAGTAATAATGTCGGTACCGTCTGTGTTGAAGGTCAGACGTGCAGAGGCAAAGGACCTTTGCCGTGCGGCTGTGTAAGGAGGTGGATCGTATGAGAAAAAAGTTCAAGCTATGTAGAGAGTATCTGAAGTCTGTCAGGGCAAATTCCATAACTCTGTTCCTTGTGCTTTCGCTTTCCTTTACGATGGTGGCACTTCTGCTCGGACGCTATAACTACGCGTATGCCCGATATGCGAGGTTAAAATCAATGGATACGGAGTGCGCATATTTTGTGCGTCCGCTGGTAAAAAACAGTGAACGTCAAGAAATAAATGCGATCCTCGGATCCGACCCTGCTGTTGGCGATTTCATTATGCGCTCGGTCAGATATACTTCGACGCACGACGAGGAAAGAACGGATCTGTATTTCGTCGAAGAAGTTTACTGCGATATCTTCGGTACAGATACTTTTATCGGCGGTTTCGATTATTCGGACAACGGTATCGAGGTCATATTGCCGTTTAAATGTATCGGCGAATATCGAATAGGGGATACTTTTGAGATCGTTTTTGAGGAAGCTATCGAGGAAGTGGTTGAAAAAGACGATAAGGATTCGTGGGGCGATAATATAAGACAGGTTATCGAAAAGGACGACGAGCACGTTATACTTGTAAGGGATCTTGTGGTCGAGACCCGCGTTTGCGGCTTTTCCTCTCCGAACGCACTTTATGCGTCGATGCCGGGCGGCGCGACCAAGCCCGAGGCGGACGATATATTCGGCGAGCTTGATGATTTCGTGCTTGTAAAGTATAATGAAAAGGCGAGGGATGCCTTCGCCGTGGTGGAACAGTCCAATAATACCAATGTCGGATTTGCCTGTATGATCACGTTTGCCGACGGTACAACGCCGGCGCAAAAGGATGAGCTTGTTGAGAAATTGAGCGATCACGGTATGATAAGCACCGTTGACGATATTCTCGAGAATTCAAAGGCATCGATCAATGAAGATATCGCGGATTTTATCCCGTTCTCGGCATTTTTGACGGCGTTTGCCTTGGTAACGCTCGTTTCGATAATCGCGCTGTCGGTTTACAGACAGGCGTCCGATTACGCGGTCTGGTATCTCGTCGGAGCAGACAGACGGAAGATAGTTTCCGTCGTGGTAAGCTCCTTTATGGTGATCACGGTGCTCGCGGCACTTGCCTCGTCCGCGCTCTTGCTGGTCTCGGTCCTGCCGAAGGTGGTCGAAAAGCTCGATTTTCTTGAGTCGGTGTTGGTCGATTTCAAACTTTTGGTGCTTGAGCTGATACTTATAGCGATCACGATCACTATTACCGCGGTCGTTTGCAGGCTCGCGGTAAAGGATAACGATCCGAGAAAAATGATGGATAAATACAGAGATTAAAGCATACGTGGGGGAAGATACTATGGATAATACAATTATAAAAATAGATGGGCTCAATAAATTTTATCCTATGGGTGAATATATGTTTCACGCACTCAAGGAAATAGATCTTGAGATCAAGAGCGGAGAGATGATTGCCATTATGGGAAGATCCGGATCGGGAAAATCGACCTTGCTCAATATTATAGGAACTCTCGACAGCTATGACAGCGGTGCATATTTTTACGGCGGCAAGGACGTCGGCGAGATGGGCGACAGCGAAAAGGCGTCTCTCAGAGCATCCGAGATCGGCTTTGTCAATCAGGAATTTTTGCTGTTAAATAAAAAGACGGCGTTCTTCAACGTCGCGCTTCCGCTGTACTTCGGCAAGACGCCGAAAAAGGAGATAAGCTCCAGGGTCAAAATGTCGCTTTCAAAGGTTTCTATATTGGATCAGATGAATAAGAAAATAACCGATATGTCGGGCGGTCAGAAGCAAAGGGTAGCCATTGCAAGAGCGCTCGTGACCTCTCCGAAGCTTATCCTTGCCGATGAGCCCACGGGAGCCCTCGACCGCGAGACTTCAAAGGAAATAATCGCCTGCCTGAAGGAACTGAATGAAAAAGACGGCATTACGGTCATCATCGTAACGCACGACAGAGAGGTCGCCGAGAAATGTCATAAGATAATCAATATATCCGACGGAAAGATAACGGATGTCGAGGTCGTTGCGAAATAAAGGATAGGCATAAAATTTGATATATAAACAACGGGCTGTCGCATGTAGGTGAGACAGCCCGTTGTGTGTTTTCTTGATTTGCTTGTGTCGAACTAACTGCTTTTTTTCTTGAAGAGTGCCGATATTTTACGTTCTCTGCCGTGGAAGATATCCGAGAGGTTCTTTCTGTGTCGGAAGATTATCAGCGCAGAGAGCAGAGCCGTCAGTATCGCCGCGATGAGGCTGTGCTCAAATATCAGATTGAATACGGGGAAGGATACCATAGTTATCATAGTTCCCATAACGATGTAATCGGAGATGAGCGCGACTAAAAGAATCCCGACAACGAGAATGATAAAGAATTTCCAATCGATAGCCATTATCATTCCGAGATATGAGGCAAAGCCCTTGCCGCCTCGAAATTTGAGATAGAACGGGTGCATATGTCCTATGACGCAGGAAATGCCCGCTATGTACGGAGCAAGACCGAAATCGTCGCCTTTGAGAACGAGGCTGACCGTAAGTACCGCGATAAAGCATTTCATTATGTCGCAGAAACCGACGAGCACGCCGATCTTCCAGCCCATCGTGACGGCGGCGTTGGATGCGCCCGCATTTTTGGTTCCCACCTTGCGTATATCAAATCCGCGTATTTTGGCGAGCAGATAAGAAAGGCTGAAACAGCCGCAAAGATATCCGAACAGTACCACGCCTGAATATATAAGAATTGCGCGAACGATCTCGTTCATACGAAAGACACCTCCTGCGACGGATCAATCTTTGATCCCGATCCGTTTTGTGTATTTATATAAGTATAGCATATTTTTTGCCTTTGGTCAATAGTAATGTTTTTATTTTTGCCGAGCGGCAGAGGATTTTCTGTTAAGCTTTTGTCGGGCAACGGTTTTTCGTTTATTTCTTGTCACTCGACAAGAAACGAACCAAAGAAACGAGCAAAGAGGCGTTCCCCCTCTTTGAACTCCCCCTTGGCGAGGACGCTACAAAGTGTAATCTGTTGACCTGTTATTAATGTACAGGCAGATTAAAAATGGGTGCGGTGTGAACATAGAGAAATTTAAAAGCTGTATTTTGGTGTAGCTTAATGAGACAATGCGAACATAGCAATATGATATATAAAAAGCAAAATAATTCATCAAACATCCCGTTATAATCCAAACTGCGGACTTTAGTTCCGCAGTAGCCTGCGGGGTGTACTTATGACCCGCAGGCGGCAAATTTAGTCTACACAAACTGTTCGCGTCGGCAATTCCGCTGACGCGCAGCAGGGGGTCATTGAAGAGGGGTGCTCCCCTCTTCACTCGGTTCTTTGGTTACTTTCTTATCGAGTGATAAGAAAGTAACAATAAATCCTTGCCGAGCGGCAATAAATGAACAAAAAATCTTGTTAAATGGTAATAAATGAACGAAAAACGCCATCGAGTCAAAAAAATAAATGTCTATTGACAGAGCCGCGATTTTGTAATATAATATCTATTAAAGATCCATCGCGGTCACGCCCCGCGGCGCGAGCGTCGATAGCAGCACGAAAGGAAGTCAGAAAATGAATATAGAATTTATCAAAACTTCAACGCCAAAGGAAATGCCGTCGGAGGAAAGCCTCGGATTCGGGAGGTTTTTCTCCGATCATATGTTCATTATGGATTGGGAAGCCGAGCGCGGCTGGCACGACGCAAGAATAGTACCTTTTGCAAATATTTCGCTTCATCCCGCATCTACCGTTCTTCATTACGGCGCGGAGATCTTTGAGGGGCTTAAAGCATACCGACGCGCAGACGGCGGCGTGCAGCTCTTCAGACCGATGGAAAACATCCGCCGTATGAACAATTCCGCCGACCGTATGTGTATGCCGAAAATTGACGAGAAGGATATGCTCGAGATACTCACAGAGTACGTAAAGATCGAGGAGAGATTTGTACCCCATTCCTTCGGTACATCGCTCTACCTGCGCCCGTTTATGTTCGGTAACGACGAAAATCTCGGCGTGCATACGGTAAAAAGGGCAACTTTTATGATAATTGCTTCCCCGAGCGGCAGCTACTACGCCGAGGGAATAAACCCTGTCAAGATAATGATAGAGTCGGAGGATGTCCGTGCGGTACGAGGCGGAACCGGATACGCGAAATGCGGCGGCAACTACGGCGCGTCAACTCGTGCCGGCGAGCGCGCAGTACAGCTCGGATATACGCAGGTGCTCTGGCTTGACGGAGTGGAGCGTAAATATATCGAAGAGGTAGGCGCGATGAATGTAATGTTCAAGATCGGCGGCGAGATCGTCACCCCCGCACTTACGGGCTCGATACTTCCGGGCATCACGAGAAAATCCTGCATAGAGGTGCTTCGGAATATGGGCTACAAGGTCACCGAGCGCCTGATCTCGGTTGACGAGCTTATCGCGGCACTTGAGGACGGAAGCCTTGAGGAAGCATTCGGCTGCGGAACGGCGGCAGTCGTCTCTCCCATAGGACACCTCGGCTACAACGGTAAGGACTATACCGTCGGCGGCGGTAAGATCGGAGAGGTTACGCAAAAGCTCTACGATACTCTGACGGCGATCCAGTGGGGCAGAGCCGAGGATCCGTACGGCTGGACGTATAGAATATGAGGTCGTAAGACGGGTTGAATTGTCCGTCTTGATCCCATCTCTCGGAAAAATCCTTTGTAACAGTTCACAATCAAATAGGAAAGGGCTTGCCTCGCTTACGTGAGACAAGCCCGTTTTTGCCTTGATGAAAACAATTTCCGAGTCCGAGACAGCCCTTTATACGCTTTTTATGCCGTCGAATCGGTTTGATGTCCTATTTTATCCTTCGCACCTTTTCACCCTGCTTTGGCGCGATGCCGCACGTATACGCGTCTATTATTCGGTCGATCTCTTCTCGCGTTTCGATCGAAAAGATAAAATGATACGAACGAAGTCCGGCGTTCTCAAGCACATTCGACCTATCTGCCATATAGATCGGTTGAGAATTGTATATGACGTTGCGATGTTGCCATTCTCTTACGACGGGGAAGCGCGCCCCCGTTCTGTCGATTAGAGTGTAATTTTTATCGCGGCATACGGAGCAGCTTTCCGACGGCTTTGCGTTTCCTCTCAATATGCAACGTTCAAGCAACATAAGAGGCACACGTCCGTATACAGTTATCGAGGCGTTGCCGTGCTCGCGAGCTATGTCTCTCATTTGAGGAAGCGTCGCCTCGGGCGAGAGAATGACGCTCTCAAAGCGGTAGTCGGCATCCAAATCCTCGAGCACCGAAAAGCTTTCGCTTGAGGCTATGTTGAATCGCAGATCTGCGCAGAGCTCAAATCCGAGCTTGTGCGCAAGGCAGATATTACCGAGATTGGTAACGAGTGCATATCTTATACCCGCGTCTTTAGCGTTTTTTGCTATCCTTTCCGCCTCGGAGTATTCAAGATCCATTATGACGGGCGGCAGGGAAATGCCGTTCGCGCGTGCTCCCGCAAGCTTAAGATGGTTCTCGCCGTCAAATTCGGATAAGGGTAAAAATCTTATATCAAAATATTCGATCGCCTTGTCGGTGATGCTGTCCGCAGATTGAAAATAAGCGCTTTTTATACCGAGCCGATTGCCATCGTGCTCGTTGACTCTTTCGCTTTCAGGGTGGGTCACGGGAAGGTATTCTCTTACGAAAAAGCTTTTGCGATTGAGGCAAGGCTCATTCAGCTTGCTTTCAAGTGCCGAAGCCGCGTCGCGCCGTAGTTTGTTGAGCGCTGACATCGGCATAAAGGCCTCTCCGTCAAGCACGGTTTTTATATCCACTGCTGAAAACGGGGTGGCGCCGAATTTGTTTATCGCCTTTGTGACCGCGGCGACATCGAGCGGCGCGCTTTGCGCTTCAAGAACCGTGTCCCCCTCGACCTCGACGCTTATTGTCCCGTCGACAGTATCGGTGCTGAGCGAAAGCTTTGAGGGCTTTCCGACCGAAAGCTCGATAGTTGCCTTTATCGGTCTTGTCCGCTCGGTGCGGAATATGCTGCCCGTCGCGCCTTGACTTTTGAGCGTTTCTTGCTGAGCCTCTTTTTGCGAGCGCGGATCCTTGCCGCTCCTTTGTGCGGTGCCTTTTCCGGGAACGGATCCGAGCTTTTCGGCTTCGGTTCTGACTCCCGACATGGATTGCACGGAAAAACACTGATTGACACTGCGCGCTCCGGACAGAAAATATGCGTCGGTGAAGCCGCCGCGTGAGAAGATCTCGGCGAGCTGCCTCTCTTCGGCGTCGTTGGCGTTTCTGCGCTCGTCAAGCAGACGGCGGTAGATCGTCCCGACCTCTCTTACGTAGTAAGGCGATTTCATTCTTCCCTCGATCTTGAGCGAGTCGACGCCGCTGTCGATAATATCGGTAATGTGTCGACAAAGCGTAAGATCCTTGAGCGAGAGAAGCGCACCGGATGAGACGGTCTCCGAGCCGTTATCGCGCCCGTTTGCGTGACGGGCAAGAGAGTAGTTCATACGGCACGGCTGAGCACATTCGCCGCGGTTTCCGCTTCTTCCACCGACCAATGAGGAAAAAAGACACTGTCCCGAGTGGCTGACACAGAGCGCACCGTGTACAAATATTTCTGTCTCTATCGGAGAATTTTTTGTAAGACAGCGAATGTTTTCAAGAGAGAGCTCTCTTGCGGGTACGACTCGCGTGTACCCTAACTTTGCCAGCTCTTCCGCCGCGGCAAGATTGTGGCAGGCGCACTGTGTACTTGCGTGAAGGCACAACTGCGGAATATATTTGTGAAGTATCCTCGCCGCGCCGTGATCGGCAACTATGACGGCGTCCGCGCCGCTTTTATATATCTCCTCTGCGGTCTTGAGCATAAGAGAGTATTCTCGGTCGTAAAGCACGGTGTTGAGCGTAACGTAGGTCTTTACACCCAACGTGCGGGCAAGATATATAGCCGAGCGCATCTCATCGAGCGAGAAGTTACGCGCATTTGCACGAGCGTTAAATCCGCTGACTCCGAAGTATATGGCATCGGCTCCGGCGTCGAGCGCGGCGCAAAACGCCTCGGGCGTTCCGGCGGGCAAAAGCAGCTCGGGAATGTTATTTTTGATCGTCATTTTTTGTTACCTTCGAAAAGCTTAAAATGGATTCGGTATGCGTTTTGATCTTTCGCCGTTTACCAAGGCTTTAGTTTTTTTTCTTGAAAGTCTTATTCTCCGTTTCGGTGGGTGAGATTTTTTAACAAGCTAATCCTCTTCTTTCTCGGACTCAACAAGTAAGAGCTTAGGATCGGTCTTTTCAAGCAATGCATCGTATTTTGCGAGAAATTCATCAAATTGCTCGTCTGTCACCGTTTTGCTCGGGTCCTTGATCTCCTTTTTCTTGTTTTTAGCCGCCTTGGCACCGGGCTTGCGCTTTTTGCGCTCGCTTCCCGCGATATCTCCGAACAAGGAATCAAACAGCTCCAAAGCCCCCTCGGGAACACCGTCCATTTTAATGCCTTCTCCGTCACCGGACAGCTTGCGCAAAAGGTCTGCCATACCCTCACCGTTTGTAATGAACGTCACACTTGCGGCGTTGCCCCTCGGCATTTTTTTATCGGATCTGCCGTCAGAATCATCTTCATCCGAGTCAAAACCGTCATCGCCGTCCGATGCGCTATCATCAAAACTGCGGTCGACGAGAGCCGCTATATCCTCCGGATCTATTTCCTCATCGATATCATTCGGATCGTACTTGTCTTCGCCGTCCTCATTATCTTCATCGTTTCCGAGATCTTCAACGTCTTCAACATCTTCAATATCTTCGGCGTTTTCGTCATCTTCGCCGCTCTCGTCCCGACCGAAAAGCTCGGATAGCCCCGGTATTCCACTGATCCCCGAAAGGGAGGAGGGATCGATGCCGTTCTGACCGAGGAGGTCGGAAAGCATCTTCGTAACCTCGCCGATGTCAGCACCCGTCTCCTCAAATTTTTTCATAATTATGGGCATACATTGAGCATAATACGTCGGGAGCGCCGATTTTATGTGACCTGCCGCCTCGGGGAAACGGCTGATGAGGCTTACGGAATCCGTACCGGGAATCGTAAATACGCTCCTGATCCTCGTGCAGTTTCGGAAGAGATCCGTTCCGACGGTCGTAAGCAGGGGTGACACGGTAATATCCGTCAAAGCAGTGCAATCGGCGAATGCGCCGTCCCCTATATTTTCAAGGCTCGGCGGCAGAGTGATGCTTTGCAACAAATGACATTCGGCAAAGCTTCTTTTGCCGACAGAGATCAACGTTGAAGGCATATTTATGACACGTAAGTTTTTGCAGGCAAGAAAAGCATTGTCCGCGATCTCGGTAACGCCTGCGGGAAGGGTAAATGTGCTCTCGCGGAAGCCCTCGGGACAGCGTACTGCGGCACTTCCGGATCTATTGAAGAGTACACCGCCGTCGGAGCTGAAATATACGCTCGCGGAGTCGACGGTTATTTTGTCAAGCGACGGGCACATATCAAACGCATCGGTCGATATCTTTTTAACGCTTGCGGGAATATATATAGCCCGTACTCTTGTGCAACCTCTGAAGGTATCGGCTCCGATAGCGGTAACGGGCGCACCGTCGATCTCGGGCGGGATCCTTACGACGGATTCACTGCCGTTGTAAAGAGAGATCTTGGCGCCGTCGTCGATGAATTCGCAATCAAAATCGTATATTGGTGAGAAAAATGATGCCTCTCCGTCCTTTTCGGGAGAATAAAAGGCGATCTTTTCAAAAAGCACGTTGAGCTTTCCCGTGCTCGAGATATCCGAACCGTAAAACTGCTTTGCGATCCATCCGTGGGCAAAGCTGTCTCGTGTGACATATATCTTCTCGAGGGCATCCGAGTCCTCAAAAGCACCGTCGCCTATGCTCTCAACAGACGGCGGAATGACAACGGTGCGCGCCGATGAACAGCCTGCGAAGGCGCTCTTGCCGATACGCTTCACCTTCATGGGGATCACGATCCGCTCGAGCGACGAGCATCCGTTAAAAGCGAGATCGCCGATGTCGGTCAGCTCTTTCGGAAGTGTTATGCTTTTTATTATAGATTTGCAATTGAAGGCAAAATCCGCGACAGATGTGACCTGAGATCCGTTTATCTCATCGGGAATGGATATCTCCGTCATCTGACGGGGACATTTTTCCACCGTGTAAAAGCCGCGGCTCTCGTCGCTCTCGTCGTACTGTGTGAACAGATATCGGCATACGCCGTCATCAAAATATTTACTCATAATATCTCTGTACATTCCTTTCGTAAAGGGATCGCATCGGCAATATCCGATGCCTGTTGTTTATCCGAAGCCATGCTCAATCTGCGGCATCTCGGACACGAAACTCAGAGTTCCTTTTTCAGCAGCCTTTCGATCGCCACGCCGTCTCTTTTCGGCTCGTTGAGCGGAAGCGTTTCTGAAATGCTCTCGGAGACGAGGCTGCAGGCGGCTTCAACGGCTTCAAAAAAGCTCTTGCCGTTCAGTATGTCGCCGAGAATGACCGATGCAAATATGTCTCCCGTGCCCGGATATATCGCCGGCAGATGCTCGTTCTCAACGCAGAAGACCTCGTGACCGTCGTAAGCCGCGGTGAGAATGTTCCCGTCGGGAAGCACGATACCGGTTATTACTATATCTCCGTCACAAAGCTCTCGCAGTGCCGCGAAGAGCTCGTTCGTGTATTTGCTTATATCGGACTCTGTCATAGCCGAGGTGTCCCTGTGCTCGATCCCCGTGAGGAAGCATGCCTCGGTAAGGTTGGGCGTTATTATATCGGCATCGCGGCAGAGACGCCTCATTCCGCTGACAAGCTCGGGCGTGTAGGTGGAATAAAGCACACCGTCGTCGCCCATAACGGGATCAATGAGAACGATCGGACGTGATTTTGACTTTCTTGATCCTGCAATTATTTTTTTTACGATATCTACCTGATCCGCACTTCCGAGAAATCCTGTGTAGACGGCATCGAATTCGATCCCGAGCGCATCGAAATGCTCGGCTATGGGCATCATATGCTCGGTAAGATCAAGAAAGTGTATGCCGTCGAACCCTCCCGTATGCGTTGAAAGCAGAGCTGTGGGAAGCGGTATCACCTGGTGTCCCATAGACGACAGCGTGGGAATTATGACGGTCAGCGCACAACGCCCAAAGCAGGACAGGTCGTGAACGGCGAGTATTCGCCGAGGACGAATAAATTGATTTTTTTTCATCGTTTGATTTCCATTCTGCATTTTAACTCTGATCGGATACTTTGCGTGTAAGACTCTGTCAGACAAGAAGTCCGACGCAAACACCGACGCATACGCTTACGGTGTAGAGCAGAGCGAGTACCGCAAGGTTTTGCTTTTTGCTTTTGTTGACCTTAAAGAGCACTAAAAGTCCGACTCCCGAGCCCGAGAGCAATCCCGCCATCATGGGACCCGCGGAGATGAGTCCGTCAAGGTAGAGCTCGGTGATAATAACGGAGGAGGCGCAGTTCGGTATCAGACCTATGAGTGCCGCGATCGCCTCGCCGAGAACGGGAACCGAGGAAAAGACCGTCGAGAGCGTGTCCTCTCCTATTGCATATATCAAGAGGTTCATCGCAGCCGTTGCGATGAAGATAAACAGAGTGATCTGAAGCGTGTGGAACAGTGCCGATAAGAAGATGCCTCTTTCGCAGTGGCAGTGACCGTCCTCGCAGAGCTCGTGTATCGAGCTTGCGGCAGTGTCCTCGGATCTTTTTTGCTTTCTTAAGACCGCAATAACTATATCTATCGCAAAGCCCACCGCGATTCCGACGAAAGCCTTACATAAAAGTATTGGCAGTATTCGAGAAAGAGATACCTGCTCCGAGATCATAATAGGCAACATCTCATCCGATGTGGACAGGAAAAGTGCTGTCAGCGTACCGAGAGAGATCATACGTCCCGCATAAAGTCCCGATGCTGCCGCCGAAAATCCGCATTGAGGGACTATTCCGAGCAGTCCTCCGACGAGCGGACCGAGCTTGCCTGACGACGAGATCAGCTTTTGCGCGCGTTCACCGCCCTTGTGCTCTATAAATTCCATCAAGAGATATGCGAGATAAAGGAACGGAACGAGAATAAGCGTATCCTTTACCGCGTGTAAGAGCTCGTGTAATATATCGTGTATAATTTCCATAGAGTGTAAACTTCCTTTTTTATTCCTCGCGCCCTGTCCTTTCAACGACCTCGAAAGGAATAAGCGCATCCTTACCCATTATAATACGATAAAAATTATATCACTTGTCACTCGGATTGTCAAGAGACAGGATCGAAAGTGTTATAATATAATTGTATATGATCGTAATACCGCATATGCTTACGGTAAAATCGTCGCGCTTTGTTGACAAAAGGGGGCATATGTGTTAAAATCTATTTAACGTGCTTTGGATGCTGCGGCATTTTTGCGGCTTGCGGCAATTCGGTAATTTATAAAAAATCAGCAGAAAGGAACAAGTGCTATGAAATATGAGATCTGGGGCGGCGGTATGCCTGCCGTAACCTTGACCCTCGATAAGGGAGAAAGTATCTATACTCAATCGGGAGGACTCTCTTGGATGAGTGACGGAATAGAAATGTCTACGAATGCTCGCGGAGGCTTCGGCAAGAGCCTTGGCAGGCTCTTTATGGGAGAGTCCATCTTTATGGCAAATTATACCTCGCGACGTCCCGATACGAGCATCACGCTGTCCTCAACTATGCCGGGAACAATAAAAGCATTCAGAATAACGCCGGGCTATGAGCTTATAGCGCAGAAGCAGTCGTTTTTGTGTGCCACTCAGGGAGTTGAGCTGTCAGTTAAATGGTCGAGAGCGCGCGCAGGATTTTTCGGCGGAGAGGGCTTTGTATTGCAAAGCATCAGCGGCGATGGAATGGCATTCTTCGAGCTTGACGGCTCTCTCAAGGAATACGACCTGAAACCCGGTGAGGTCTTAAAGGTCGACACGGGTCACGTGGCAATGTTTGAGGCATCGGTGGACTACGATATAGAGACCGTGAGAGGCTTCAAAAATGTACTCTTCGGCGGAGAGGGACTTTTTCTGACCGTGCTGAGGGGTCCCGGAAAGGTATGGTTGCAGACTATGACGGTGGGCGATATGGCGGCAAAGATCATTCCGTATATTCCCACTTCAAACGATTGAGATACGCATAAAATGACATACGATACAAGAGATGTTTTAAATCGTCCCGAAGGACCCCGCCCCGATTCGTCGGTAAGGCACGCCGAGATCGCACGAGAGCTTTTCCTCAGCGGAAGCAACTGCGCTCAGTCGGTCTTTTGCGCCTATTGCGACATCACGGGATATAACAGAGAGCAGGCATTGAGGCTTGCCTCTTCATTCGGCGGCGGAATGGGAAGAATGCGAGAGGTCTGCGGAGCACTTTCGGCGGTCTATATCATAATAGGAATTCTTTACGGTTATTCGGAACCGGGGAACGATGAGGAGAAAGGGAAGCATTATGCCCTCGTTCAGGATATTGCCGTAAGGTTCAAGCAAAAAAACGGCACTATCATTTGCCGCGAGCTTCTTAAAGAGCTTGAGGTTGGAAGCCTTCCCACTCCCACGCCGCGAACTGCGGAATATTACAGAATTCGTCCTTGCGCAAGATTTGTTATGGACGCGTGCGATATACTTGACGAGATCATAGCGGAGAAGGGTATTTAGACTTGCCGCGGAACGGAGGACGATGCTGCCGTCGGATCGAACGGCATCGAGATCCTTTGACCGCGAAATCCTCGGATGAGCCGCCTTTGCGGCGGCGTATTGACTTTTTCCGATGTTTGGTATATAATATACGGGACATAAAGTATAAATAAAGCTTAGAAAGAAGTTAAAAATCTAAAATGAATCGCAATCCCCATTCAAAAAACAAATTTCTGCATTATACGATCTCGTTTTTTCTTCTGCCCGCCGCGGCAGGACTCATAACGGGCGGGTTCGTGTTTTGCTTTAAACTCTTAGCCGAGCATATTATGGATCTTTCACACGATATCTATCATTTCGTGGGCGAGCATCCCATATACATAACACTGCTTGTTCCGGGCGTGTGCGCAGTCGCCGTCCTTGCTATGCTCTTCAAACGGATAGACCCCGCCTCGAGCGGCGGCGGGATCCCGACAGCTATCGCCGCGATGCGAGGTATTTTACCGTTCAAGTGGATCAGAACCTTGATCTGCGTCTTTTTCTCATCGCTGTGCACTTTTATCTCGGGCGTGCCGCTCGACAACGAGGGACCGAGCGTTCAAATGGGCGCTTGCATAGGCAGAGGTGTGTCAAAGCTGACGGGTAAGCGCTTCAAAGGCGCGGACAGATACGTAATGACGGGCGGAGCCTGCGCCGGCATAGCCGTGGCTACGGGAGCCCCCATATCGGGTATCTTTTTTGCACTTGAGGATTCGCACAGAAGATTTACGCCGACTCTGTTTATTTCTGCTTCGGTCGGAGTATTTTGCGGCGTGTTCTCGGCGAGCCTGCTTGAACGTATATGCGGCATCAGCTTTTCGCATTTTCTTATCCCCGAGCAGGCGGCGCTGGATTTTCAGCATATTTGGATAGTTATTCTCATAGCCGTAATGGCGGTCGTAATAAATCACGGCATACTTTTCGCGTTTGAATGCTCCAAAAAGGTAAAGGAAAGGATCACGGCTATATCACCTTTTGCACGTAAGCTGACGTTTGCCGCCTCCTTCGTGATAATGGCTCTGTGCGGCGTGGTTCTCCCCGACCTTCTCGGAACGGGACATCACCTGACTGATGAGGTCATACTCGGCAATCGCGTTTGGTACATTCTCGTCATCGCCATAGTTGTAAGAGGTATCTTCATCTCGGCTGCCAGCGTCGGAAACGCCGCAGGCGGACTTTTTGTGCCTCTCATAACATTCGGAGCTATGACGGGCGCGCTCTGCGCCAAGATCCTTATCGGTCTCGGCGTCATACCTCCCGAGCTTTACGGCGCTTTGGTCGTTATGGGGATAGGAGCCTTCCTCAGCGTGGCTCACAAAACACCGATAACCGCCATATTGTTTACTGTTGAGATTTTCGGCGGTATCTCGAACGCACTCTATCTTATTCTGAGCGTTTCCGTAGCGTACATACTGTCCGAGCTGCTCAACGCGGAGTCCATCAACGACGCCGTTATGGAGCATAGGATCGAAAAGGCGCACAGAGGCAAGACCGCCGAGATCATCGACACCGTGCTCACGGTGAAGCCGGATGCCTTTGTCATAGGTCTTGAAACGCGAGACATTCTTTGGCCCGCATCGTGTCGGGTGCTGAATATACGTCATTCACCGAGCTTTACCAAATCTCACGCACACGGTATGCAAGAGGGCGATAAGCTTCATATGCACTTTTTGACATATGATTTTAATGCCACGGCAAATGAACTGTGCGCTCTGCTCGGCGAACAGAACGTTCCGAGAGAATATTCCTCGGATATGTTGGCACAAAAACAGCCAAAAGGTGTTTAAGTATATGAATTATGTGAAATTATGTTAGAGGAGAAGATTGATTATGAAAAAATTAAGTAAGCTGCTTATCATCGCTCTTGTGCTTGTGCTTATGCTTGCACTTGTTGCTTGTGACAGCGAAAATAACGGTGACGAGACCAAGAGTCCCGCGGACACCAACTCGGAGACGAACACGCCGAGTGATTCGGACAACGTTACGGATGATTCCAACGGTACACAGGATCCGTCGGATCCTTCGAAGGATCCCTCGAATGACACTGCGGATGCCGCAACGGGCACAAACAAGCCCGAGCAACCCACAGAGCCCGCGGATCCCGATAAGACTGCCAAAATAGTTGACTCTGTAAACCAAACGATCGAGGCACTTGCAAGTAATATCGGCGGTCAGACGGGAAGCGAGCTTCCCTCGATTTCGTTTGACTCTCTCGTCGAGCTTTTCAAAAAGCTTGATCTGGAGATAACCGGAATTTCCGGCTACGAAGATCTTATCATTATCAAAAACGGAATAATCTCTTATACCCCAAAGAAGTCCATCATTGACTCTATAATCGGAGATCCGACACAAAAATATATCGGTAAGCTCTATTCAAACGGAGTGGTGAATATTTACAGTGACAGCAACGGTACAAACGGATATATTTCATCCTTTGAAGATGCCTTCGATATGGATATCTCCTCGATCCCTTCGATAGATCTCACACCGGTGCTCAATGCCTTAAAGCTCGCCAAGGGCGATATAAAGGCGGATGTTGAAAAGCAAATGTATACCTTCTCGGAGAGCTATCTTGCCCGTGTTTCGAAGGCAATATATGACCTTGTTAAATCGAGCGGCGAGCAGATATCCGTGTTTGGCGTAAACGAAAACAATGTTGTCAGCTCTCTTGTACTTGACTTCGGCAAATTTGAGTCCGAGGGCAAGATCAGCGCCACTGCAAAGATAGGCAAGACGGGCAAGGAGATAGCTCTTGATCTGACCGTCGGCGATACGAATTTTGAAATGAATGTTGAATGTAAGGATATGTTTACATTCAATATGAAGCTTTCGGGCACGCAGGAAGCAATCACAAGCTTTGAACTCAACGCAGAGCTTTCCCCTGCAAACTTAAAGCTTGCCGTAAAGGGCAGCCGTGCGGAAAATACGAGCTTTGAGGCAACTCTTTCCGACCTTAAGTCCACGGCGCTGATAACCGTTGCGGGTACGAGCAAGACCGAGACCAACGGAAAAACAGCGGTAAACGTCGAGATCGCCATTGATGTTGAAAAGATCGGCACTGCGTTCGGCGGCAGTACTGAAAAGCTTTATGGCGACAGTGCCTCGGATGGCGTAAAGAAGGTGAACATTAAGATCGGATGTACGGTTACCCCCAATGCGAACGGTGCCCCCGATATAAACGTGTCGGCATCCGTTACGACCGACGGCACGGAGATGCTCACGGGAGAACTTTATATCTCCGCCTCCGCTATAACGACGCCCTCCAAGGAATGTGCGTCGCTCAACATAGCTATCAGCAACCTCGGAAAACTCAACGCATCCGTAAAGACCGTGGCTTATTCCGATAAAGGATTTGAGTATCAGCTCGTTTTGGAATATCCCGACGGAGAATCGAGTATGGCAAAGATGAAATTGACGTTAAAGGCACCCTCCGACTGCGAGATAATACTTACGGATATCGAAAAGAAATATATAGAGAAAGCCGATAAGGTCTTTGCAAATTACAAGGCGATCACGGATAAGATAGATGAGCTTAATGCTCTCGCCGCCGTATACGCAAATACCGTATACAATTACGGGGATACCAATTCATTCTTTACGATGGATAAGACCCTGGGGATCGTTTATCTCACAACCATATATCCCACGAACGATTCGGGATACAGAATCAATACCCGGATCTCGCTGGAAGACAAAAACTATGGATTGTACTACGCGGAAAATCTCGGTAACTTCATAGACCACAAGAAGAGTCGTATGGATGTCATAGAGACGGAGATATTGGAGGTTCTTGAAAAGGAAAAAGCACATTTTGGCGACAACTTTGTGAAATATGCCGTTTGCTGTAAGGATCCCGAATCCGATCATTATATCGTTTTTGTGTATCTTCGCGGTACGTATTCGTTAGATTATAAGCCCACCGCAAAAGATATTTACTGTGACTATATCCATTGGTATACTCTCGGATCCGGTAAGATCCACAACTTCGTTTCTTCAAACTACGGCAAGACCTGCACGGACTGCGGACTGTCTATTATGGATATCGAAAATATATTTGGCTGATCTAAAGATCAAGGTCGGATAATATTCCGAGCACTGTGTACCGTATGCGCGGTATGTAACGACTCCGTAATATAAAGCTTAAATATCCCGAGTATCTGAGTTTCTCGCTTTGATGCTCGGGATATTTCTGCTTTCGTGTGCAAAAATAAAATACACCTCCTAAAGTTGCCCGCTTGATACCGAGCCGCCCGAAAAACGCGAAAAAATCTCTTGACAACGCAACTATTTATGATATAATTATGTTGTAATGCGTGTTGCGTATTGCAAATAAATATTAAGTAAGAAGAGTAAGGATATAAGCGTCAAGTGCCTGTCGGACGGGGAGTTGCCGACGGGACGAAAAGGAGCTTCCGACAAGAGATCGCTCCTTGCGGCTCATATCCTGCATCCCGCTTCATACGGCAAAAGAAATAAGGATACCTATCTCCTCGTTCCCTCGCCATATGCAGTTTGGGAAAAGGAGGTTTTTTAGAATGAAGCAAAATGCAAAAATCAGCGTGCTTTCAAGTGCCAAAAACGTGACTCTCTTGGCAATGATGACGGCACTTTCCGTCATTATCGGCATATTCTGCAAGAATTTTTTGAGCTTCGGATCGGGGCTGTTCCGCGTCACATTTGAAAATTTGCCGATCATCCTCTCGGGGATCCTGTTCGGCCCGATAGCGGGAGGGCTTGTCGGCGTTTCATCGGATCTGATCAGCTACCTGCTCTCGTCGCAGATATATCCGCCCAATCTCATCATTACCGCGGGCGCATGCGCCGTAGGTATAGTTTCGGGACTTGTGCCGCGACTTATAGTCAAAAAAAAGGGAACACTTCAGATAGCCGTATCGGGCGTGCTTGCGCACATAGTCGGATCTATGATAATAAAGCCCATCGGTCTTTATCAGTTTTACGGTATCCTCGTGCTCTGGCGTATACCGCTCTATCTTCTGATCGCTCCGATAGAGATATTTATACTGTGCACTATGCTGAAGAGACCGAGCTTTTGCAAGCTGACGGGATACCTTTGATCCCACGGGTAATGAAGGTAACGAAAGGAAGTGGCTGAATGAATTATCGGGAAGCGGTTGAATATATATGCGGAATAAATCCGCTGTTTTGCGATCCCGGGCTTGCGCGAGTCGAAGCACTTTGCGAGCAGCTCGAACACCCCGAAAAGGGACTGAAATTTATACACGTTGCGGGCACGAACGGCAAGGGCTCTTTTTGTTCGATGATGTCGTCGGCCTTGCGCGCGGCGGGATATAAGACGGGACTTTTTACCTCTCCGAATATAAAGGACTTCAATGAGCGTATTCAGATAAACGGCAAAAATATTCCGAATGAAAGGCTCGTTGAGATCACGGAGCGGATACGTCCGATAGCGGACGCGATGAAAGATAAGCCGACCGAATTTGAACTGATCACCGTTATCGCGTTTGAATATTTTGCACGTGAAAAATGTGACGTCGTCGTGCTCGAGGTTGGGCTCGGAGGCAGACTCGACGCGACCAATGTCATAAGAGAACCGCTTTTGTCGGTCATTACGGGTATAGCTCTCGACCATACGGCAATACTCGGCGATACGGTAGAGAAGATCGCATCGGAAAAGGCGGGGATAATCAAGGACGAGTCCCCCGTGCTTTTCGGAGGAGACTCGGATGCGGCTTTCGCGGTGATCTCCGATATAGCGCAAAAGAGGGGCTCCGATGTATTTCGCACGGATCGCTCGGCACTTCGCAATATACGAGCCGATCTTTCGGGAAGCTCGTTTGATTACAGAGACAGAAAAGCCGTTGAAATAAGGCTTCTTGGGCTTTATCAGCCGCAAAACGCCTCGACGGTGCTCGATGCGATAGATATTCTGAGGCGCAGAGGAATGAATATTCCCGAGAGTGCGGTGCGAGAAGGGCTTCTGTGTGCGGTATGGAATGCAAGATTTGAACGTGTCTGCGATGAGCCGCTGATAATTTTTGACGGCGCGCACAATCCGCAGGGGATCGCTCAAGCGGT
This sequence comes from uncultured Lachnospiraceae bacterium, assembly GCA_964472845.1. Lineage (GTDB taxonomy): Bacteria > Bacillota > Clostridia > Oscillospirales > CAG-272 > HGM12650. Next base: position 27,494 of record CAYYND010000004.1, read on the forward strand.
CGCAAGCATAAAGCACTACTTCGTAGGGGAAAAGGTATATCTTCTTACGGGAGTGCTCCGAGACAAGAACTATACCGAGATCGCGCATATGCTCTCCGAGGTCGCCTGCCGCGCCTTTACGCTGACCCCCGCTTCTCCCCGCGCGCTGAGCTCGGAAGAATACGCGAGAGTGCTCAACGAGTCGGGTATAGACGCGTCACCGTATGAGAGTATCGAGGCGGCATTCCGCGCGGCAAAGACCGCGGCACGCGAGGACAAGGTTCCGTTGATATGCCTCGGATCGTTGTACGTATACCGCTCGCTTTGCCCTTTATTTTGAAGTGCGCTTGTATCATTTAAACATTAGTAAGATCAAAAGGTCAAAAAGGAGGCTAAAATGACAAACAAAGAACGGTTTATGGAAATATTTCAATCTAAGGTAAAGAGAGAGGGCGCAGATAAACTTTTAGCCTATCTTGACTCGGATGCAAACGATTTCTTCCGCGCGCCCGCAAGCACAAAGTTTCACGGTGCATATCCCGGGGGATTGCTCGAGCATAGCCTTAACGTTTACGACTGCCTTTGCGATATAATGTCAAGACCGAGATATAAAGAGGTCTACGGCGTTACGGCAAGCGAGGAAAGCATAGCAATAGTATCTCTGCTTCACGATATCTGCAAGACGAACTTTTACGTCGAGAGCACGAGAAACGTAAAGGAGAACGGCGTTTGGAAGGAAGTGCCGTACTATACTATAAATGACCCCCTTCCGTACGGTCACGGCGAGAAGTCCGTATACATAATCTCGGGATTTATGAGACTTACTCGCGACGAGGCGTTTGCAATAAGGTATCATATGGGCTTTTCCAATACCGACGACAAAAATTCCGTAGGATCGGCGTTTGAAAAGTTTCCGCTCGCCTTTGCCCTCAGCACGGCGGATATGGAAGCCACATTCTTTATGGAAAAGCAATAAGACCTTACCTAACCAACACCGGAACACCGAGCTGAAAGGAGAAAAGATATGTCAAAGACTCTGAAAATTTCAATAAAAGCACTTATATGCAGTGCGTTATCGTTTTTACTCTACTATGTTTTTTTGCCTCCCGTTAATCTGCGCACAAGGCAGTTTTGGCTGTTTCTTATCGCTGTTTTGCTGATATTCGGCATCCCGTTCGGGATCATCGATCTTTCCGCTCTCGATAATCTTGATCCCAAGGTGAGAAAGAGAAAAGAAAAACGTCTCGGCAAAGAGGCGGTAAAGCCCGTGTTCAAGAAGAACGCCGTTACGGTGATCTATATTTCCGCGGTCGGGATAATGATAGCGGTAGTACTGCTCGGTACGCTTTTCTCATCGGTCGTATTCAACGCTAAGGCGTATTCCGATATAATCAACGTCGAGGATCGCGAGTTTGCGGATGATATGCCCACGACGGACGAGGTGAAAAATATAGCACTTATGGATACCGATTCGGCAAAAATGCTCGGAAATCGCAAGCTCGGCGCACTTGCCAATGTCGTTTCGCAGTTCTGCGTCAATGAGTCATATACGCAGATCAACTTCAATTCAAGCCCCAAAAAGGTAGCACCGCTCGAATACGACGGCTTTTTCAAGTGGCTCAATAACAGAAAAGACGGTATTCCGGGCTACATAATGGTCGACGCTATCGAAAATTATGCGGAATACTGCGAGACGGACGGCGGAATGGTGTATTCCGAGAGCGCATATTTTTCCGAGGATCTGCGCCGCGCACTCAGATTTGCTTATCCCACGAAAATATTTGGTAATATAAGCTTTGAGGTCAACGAGGATGGAGAGCCGTATTACGTGGTATCCTGCGAAAATCCCAAGGTAGGACTTTTCGGTGCACAGGATATAGTTGAAGTGATCTTGTTCAATCCCATCGACGGCTCGCACGAGCTTATGGCGCTTGAGGACGTTCCGAAGTGGATAGATATCGTCTTTGACGGCGATCTCGCTTGCCAAAAGTACGATTGGAAGGGAATATATTCGGGTGGATTTTTTAACAGCTTGATAGGGAACAAGGGCTGCAAGCAGACGACGGACGACTTCGGATACATTATGCTCGACGATGACGTATGGTACTTTACGGGCGTAACCTCCGTAACGGCATCGGACGCTTCAAATATAGGATTTATTATAAGTAACGCTCGTACGGGCGAATATAAATTTTATTCCGTCATCGGAGCCGAGGAACATTCGGCTATGGGAGCTGCCGAGGGAGAGGTGCAGGAAAAGGAGTACGTTGCCTCCTTCCCGTCACTTATAAATGTAGCGGGTCAGCCTTCGTATATTATGGTGCTTAAGGATGCGCACGGACTCGTTAAGCTTTACGCACTCGTAAACGTTCAGCAATATAATATGGTGGCGACAGGCGAAACGCAGGCTGACGCGATTCGTGCGTATATCAAGACGCTTGCACAGAACGGTATCGACGTTTCGGGCTCATACGACTCTGCAACTTATGAAAAAATAGTAATATCGGATATAAAATATCTTGCGGTATCTGGCTCGACCACGGTGTATATCACCGCCGACAACGGAAACGTCTATAAAATGGACTTTAATTCAAAGAACGAGGCGATAATCCTTAAAAAGGTCGGAGACGTCGTGTATGTCAATGCAACAGAGACGGATATCGCGGGACTTTACAGCGTGACATCCTTCTCGACCACAAACGCGACAGAAGATTAACGCGAGCCACGCTCGCCTAAAATAAAAAGAGGCAACGAAGCCTCTTGAACATTCAAATATCGGTTTGCGCGTCGGCATTATTGCCGACGCGCACTGCTTTTTTGGATCCTTTTCTGACTTTTTGCCTTTATTTTATCTTCATTTTTTCTATCTTCTCACCGTTGGGGGAAACGTAAGCCGTCCAATACGTATGATAGATAACGTACCCCGGTTTAGCCGCCGGGGGCTTTTTTATATAACGCACTTTGGTATAATCGACCGCTACGTTGTTTGCCCCACTCTCATTATTGGAGTTATACGCCGCGATCTCGGCTGCCTCGGTAAAATCCGTCATCGGAGGCTCGCCGTCCTCACCGACGATATCCGAGCTTTGTACCAAAAGCACTACGTGCGAGCCCGGAACATCCTTGGCGTGGAACCAAAAGTCGTTTTTGTCCGCCATTTTGTGTGTGATATATTCATTCTGAACGTTGTTTCTGCCGCAGAGCACGGTGTAGCCGTTCGTCGTGCGATACTTTGAGACCGACGGCGCGGACTGCTTATGGGAAACATACGTCTTCATTTTTGAGGCATATCCCGATCGGTAAAGCTCCTCGCGTATCTCGGCAAGGTCGGTCACGGTCTCGGCGCGGCTGAGTGCATCGAATACGGTGTATATATATTTCAATTCCGCATCGGAAAGCTCCAGCTGCTTTGCCAGCTCGATACGCGCGACCTTGGATTTGTTATATTTTTTGAACAGCCTTTGCGCGTTTGCAGCAGGCGAGAGACGCTCGTCAAGCTCGACGGTCACGGTCGGATAGCTTTGAGTTGCCTCGTCGTAGCTTGAGTAATCAACAAGCTCCGCTGTCTTCATTCCGCGCTCAAGGCAGTACATATTGGCAACGATAAGGTCACCCATACGCTTATATTCCTCGCCTTTTTCGCATTCGTGCAACTCTTTTCTTTGGAGCTCGGTCTTTTTTCTTATCCTTGATTCGGCGTTGGTAAGGAGCTTCAATATGTCCGCCGCGCGCTGATGTACACGCGCCTCTCTGTCTCTGCCGCCGAAATACGCGTCAAGCATCTTGCTGACCGAGTCAAAGTCCCTTGTGTAAAGTCCGCCGTACTGGGTAAGAGGCATAAAACAGTATTCGACCGCTTTGCCTGCGGTACGTTCACCGCCTTCGGGAGCACTTTCCAAAGTACTTTCATATACGACTACGGGATAAAAATCGCGGGTCTCGATCCTTTTTACGAAGCGCGAGAAGCTCTCGTAAAGCCTCTCGGGATCGCAATATTTTAACGGCGTATCGGTGTAACCCGTAGCACCGAATACTATCTCTCTGGCAACCGCCGCCGAGATCCCTTGATAGGTGTTCATAATAAATTTATCGGCGTGTGCCTCATCGGATGAATTGGAAATGTTCGAGAAAAATGCTTCCGCTTCAACGCCGAGAGGCGGTATTTTGCCCTGCGTGGGCGGCAGCTCGTATCTCATTCCGGGGAGCACCTGCCTTTGACTGCTTGTCGTAAAGTCAATTATTCTGAGCGCCGACAGTATCTTTCCGTCAAGCTCGGTCCCGTCAAGAAATATAAGGTTGCTGTACTTGCCCATTATCTCAACGACAAGGCTCCTCGTACATTCAAAGCCCATCTCATCGCGCCCGACAAATTCAAGCACCGCGACACGTTCAAATCCGATCTGCCTTACGTCGGAAAGCCGCGCGCCGTTCAGATGCTTGCGCAAAAGCATACAAAACATCGGTGGATTTTGCGGATTTTCCATAGACAGCTCTGTAAAGCACATACGGCTGTTTCCGGAGCCTACGTTGATAAGTAAGCGTTTGCCGCCTTCAAAGGATCTCATTTGAAGGACGATCTCGTCCTTGCCCGGCTGAAATACCTTCTCTATCCTTGCGCCGAGTGCCGCGTTTCTTATTTCGTTTATGACAGCACAAAGCATTCCCGCATCGAACGCCATAGCTTTGATCACTCCTTTCGCAGTAGCGCGGTGGCTGTACGCTGTTTTTACAGCGGTCACGCAGACCGCCAAAGCGTCAAAAGCTCTCCGCGTCCGAAAAATCAACTTTTCGGAAACTTAAGATCTTCGAAAAATAAAGTCAAGCTCGGAGCCGTCAGATAAAGGCGGCCCCAAGCTTTCGGTAATCACATTTGATCGGCAGTTATTATCAGCCAAACATTATCTTGTCGACATTGTCGAGAGAATCAAAAACAAAGTCGGGCTTCTCCGCAACGCTTGCGAGGTCGACATCCTCGGGGGTCGTTTCTCCGGAAAGCACGAGCACGCTCGTTACACCGTGCTTTTTGCCGAGTGCTATATCGGTGTAAAGTCTGTCGCCGAAAATGCACATCTCATCGCGTTCAAAGCCGGTCGCCTCGCTTATCATCTCAACGGTCTCGGCATAGGGCTTTCCAAAATATGTGGGAGTCTTGCCTGTCGATGCGGTAACGAACGCCGCGATAGCTCCGCTGTCGGGAATAAAGCCTGTTTCCGTGGGGCAGTTGAAATCGGGATGTGTGGAAAGATATTCTGCGCCGTTTCTGATGAGGCGGCAGGCGTCGTCGAGCTTTTTGTAAGTAAGCGTCGTGTCGAAGCTCGTAACAACGATATCGGCGCTGTCCTCGTCGCCCGTAAGCATATTTATTCCGCTCTCCTTAAAGTTTTCAACAAGCTCATCGGTGCCTACAAGATAAACGCTCTTGCCCGCTCTGTGACGCTTCAGAAATTCTATCGTAACGTCGCCCGATGTCATGATCTCGTCTCTTGTGGGAGAGAATCCGAGTTTTGTAAGCTTGTTTACATAAAAATCCGTCGTGTGGGACGCATTGTTCGTAAAGAAGAGTACCTTCTTGCCGTTTTTGCGGAGATTGTTTATAAATCTTATCGCAAAGTCAAACACATTATATCCAAGATAGATCGTACCGTCCATATCAAAGATATAGAGCTTTTTGTCATTGAGGATTGAAGTATCGGGGTTTTTGAATTCCATTTTCTGTTCCTTCCGCAGTTTTTGAATATTATATTTTAAATGTTTCTCACTATATTGTACCATATACTTGATTTTTTTGCAATAGAATGTTATAATAAAATCGGTAATATTTTGATAATTGATTTTACGGAGGCTCTGCATTATGTCAATCGGCAAAAACTTACAAGAAGTAACCATAGGAATAGATGTCGGCGGAAGCACTACGAAGATAGTCGGCTTCAAGAACGATTCGGTTGAACTTATCAAGCCGATGTTCGTCAATGCAAACGACCCCATAACCTCAGCTTACGGGGCTTTCGGAAAGTTTCTCGTGGAGAATGATCTGGATATTGAAGATGTAAAAAGAGTAAAAATGACGGGCGTCGGTTCGTCCTTTATCGGCAAGCCGATATACGGCCTCAAATGCCGCAGAGTATCCGAATTTACAAGCATAGGGCTTGGCGGTCTTTACCTTTCGGGTCTTGATGAGGCTATTGTTGTAAGTATGGGCACGGGAACGGCGCTTATACACGCGAAGGTGCTTAAAGACGGCGAAAAGTCGATAGAATATCTCGGCGGCACGGGCGTCGGCGGCGGCACTCTTGTCGGTCTTTCAAAAAAGATGCTCGGACTTGACAATATAGATCATATTGTTGATATGTGCGAGGGCGGAGATCTTTCAAATATCGACCTGCGCATAGGAGATTTTTCAAAGGCGGGTACCTTCCCCGAGGTCAACGAGAATCTTACCGCAGCCAATTTCGGCAGACTCAGCGATCTTGCGGGGCGCAACGATATCGCGCTCGGCATAGTTAATATGGTAGCCGAGACCGTCGGTATGATGGCGGTGTTTGCTGCTAAGAGCTTTGGTCTGCGCGACATAGTAATGACAGGCAACCTTGCCGAGCTCGCACCCATACAACATTCACTCGAAGGATTTAAACGCAGCTTCGGATATAATATGATCATTCCAGAGAACGCACGTTACAGCACCGTAATAGGCGCGGCACTTTGCAGTGAATATGATGAGATAAAATAAAGGACGAATGATATCATTCGTAAGAGCAAAAAAAGAGAGCACCGTGCAGTTTTACTTCCGCGATACTCTCTTTTTTGTCGTTTGTCTTATGTTTTGTCGTCAAATTTTATTTCTCGGGATCGAGATATTTCCAATATTTTGCTATGTAATCGACGCCCGATATTACGGTAAACAGTATTGCGAGCAATGTGCTTACCCACGTCAGGGGCAGATATTTGAACACTTCGATGTCCGAGATACCAAGCAGATGATAGAGCACGGGCTCGAGCAGAGCACAAGCTATCGAAACTATCTGTACGACCGTTTTTATCTTGCCTATTTTGCTCGCAGCAATAACGGTGTTGTTGTTCGCCATGATCAGACGCATTGAAGTGACGGCGAATTCTCTGAAGATGACCACGAATGTCGCGATAAAGAAGAGATATCTGAGCTCCTCGCATCGCATTATGATACACAGCATAACGCCCGTGACCATAATTTTGTCCGCAATAGGGTCGAGAAACTTTCCAAAGTCCGTAACAAGGTTGTATTTCCGTGCGATCCTGCCGTCAAGCATATCCGTAAACGCCGTGATGATGAACACTATGCCCGCGATCCCCCTCGTTACGATGAAGGGAAGCACGCTTTCGGGGAGCATAAGTATTACCATATTTATCGGAACGGCAAGGATCCGCGCAAACGTGATTTTATTCGGAGTATTCCATTTCTTCATATCGTTGTGTCTCCTTGGTCAGCTGTCTTTTTCTGTATTGTACCTTTTAAAGTTTAAGCGAACATTAAATTTGCGCTTTGTGTCAAAGTATCGCCGTGCCGACGAGATCGTAGTCCACTACCTCGTCGATCCTTACGTCTACGAATGTTCCGGGAGCTATTCTGTGCTTTGAAATAAAGTATACCTTTCCGTCAATGTCGGGAGCATCCTCGACGCTTCTTCCGTAGTGGGCTTCGCTGACGGGATCGAAGTCTTCACAAAGTACTCTCACGGTCTTTCCAACCTTTTCGCCGATCCGCGCGGCGTTGAGCTCGAGCTGCATCGCCATAAGATTGTCCATACGCGCCTGTTTGATATCCTCGTCTATTTGATCGGGCATATCATACGCCGGCGTGCCCTCTTCGCGTGAATACGTGAATACGCCTGCGTGTTCAAACTTTGTTTCCTTCATAAATTCCGCAAGCTCGCAGAAATCCTCGTCGGTCTCGCCGGGGAAGCCCACGATAAAGGTCGTGCGGATAACTATGTCGGGGATCTCGCGGCGGAGCTTGGCAATAACATCCTTTATCATTTTGCTGTCACCGTGACGGTTCATCCTCTTGAGCACCTTGTCGGAGATGTGCTGAAGCGGTATATCGATGTATTTCAGGATCCTGTCGTTGTCCCGTATCTCTGCTACAAGCTCGTCGGTTATCTTGTCGGGGTAGCAGTAGAGTAATCTTATCCACGGGATGGCGGTTTCTTCGGTCAAACGCCTGAGCAACTTTGCGAGTGAGTATTCGCCGTAAAGATCAAGTCCGTAGCGAGTGATATCCTGAGCAATGATGCAGAGCTCTTTGACTCCGATCGCTTCAAGATCCTTTGCCTCTTTGATAAGATCCTCCATCGGGCGCGAGCGGAATTTTCCGCGTATGGAGGGGATCGCGCAGTAAGTACAGCGGTTGTCGCAGCCCTCTGCGATCTTAAGATATGCAAAATAGTCGGGAGTCGTAAGCACACGATCTCCGCCGAGCTTTACCTCGTCTTTGGGCAGATATGATGAGTATCTGTTGATGCTGCTGTCGTTGTGCTCGTTCTTGTTGCCATCTGCACAGCCATCGCCGACCGCTTTTATAGCTTCAACTATGTTGTGTATGCTTCCCACGCCGAGCACGGCGTCTACCTCGGGGAGCTCCTCAAATATGGAATCTCGGTATCGCTCGGCAAGACAGCCCGTAACGATTATGGCTTTCAAAGAGCGGTTTTTCTTGAGCCAAGCTATGTCGAGAATATTATCTATCGATTCGCGCTTCGCACTTTCGATAAAGGCGCAGGTGTTGATGATTATAACGTCCGCCTCGATCTCGTCGGGCGTGATCTCATAGCCCGCCGCTACGATCTCGTGAAGCATAACTTCCGTATCAAGCTGATTTTTGGGGCATCCGAGCGAAACAAATCCTATTTTCATAATAAATATGTATAACCTCCGAAGCTTTCAGATGTAAGATCTCTAAAATTTCAAGATATATTTTAGCATATATACCCGCATTTGTCAAGAGCATTGAAGGGCAGCAATGAGGCGACGGTCTTGGAGCGGATCCGTTTGTGCAAAAAAATATATTCGTTGCTTGAAAATGCTTGACAAACACAGATTTTTGTGTTATAATTCTTTGGTAATGGGATATAGCCAAGTGGTAAGGCATCAGACTTTGACTCTGACATTCCGCTGGTTCGAGTCCAGCTATCCCAGCCATGATGAGTGTCTGATTTAGATGCAGGCACGAAAAAACGAGAAAAGCGGAGATTTCGAGAGATTTCTCCGCTTTTTTCGACTCTGAAGTTTTTCGAAATTTTGTAGATGCATTTCGGGCATTTTCGGTCTGTAGACAGATTCGAACCAGCGAAATGCATTTTTTGATATAGATTCCCCACAGAAGCAAAATTGTGGACAGATTCGAACCGCCACACACTTTCCGAAGCGTTTCGAAAATCCTTCCCGTTCAAAATTTATTTACAAAGCCATAGATGCAACGGCATTTTGGATAGATTTGAACTACCACACTACTCCGCTTGTCGAAACCAAGGTGAATCCGAAATAGATGCTTTTTCTGTTCGGATAGATTCGAACTACCACATCGATTCAAAAGCAATGCAAAACGTAAATACAAAATAGCTCCATCGTGTCAATGGACAGATCCGAACTATCGAAAACCAAATACTGACCTGCTGAAGACAAAGAAAAAGCCACGGCAACACAACCGTGGCAAATTCTACTTGATTTTAACTCCCCGACAAATTGGAATTTGATTATTTCATCAGAAATTCATACACTCTTTTATTGAAATCCTTAGCTTCTTCATACGCTGCATGTCCGTATTTGGGATACATATGTATTTCGCAGTTTAGTTTTTCTGCTATTTCAATGGATGCCTCGCCTGTGGTAATCTTATCCTGTTCACCACCTAAAACGAGTACGGGACATTTTATTTCATTTAATCTGTCATAGCAATCAAAATCCAGTATAGCCGATGCAAGCAAACCGAATCTTCTAAAATCCTTCGGCTTGATTGTTCTAACCAGTAAGGGCAAAAGTATCTTGTACTTTTTCAAATATCTATCTGTGTACATAAGAGAAAATGTGTCTTTATTGATTGTAACATGATCGTTGTTTTTGACACAGGCTATCCATCGGCTTACTACTTTTTGAATATTTGGGTTTGCTCGTGATGAAGTAACTCCAAGAACCAATTTTCCAACACGGTCAGGATGCTCAAGTGTCAATGCCAATGCGATCATTCCACCTTGTGATACTCCGAGCAGATCTGCCGATTCAATATTCAGTTCCTTCATAGCAAAGTAAATATCCTCTGCTAAATCCCAGTTTGTGAGTCCATCCTTTACAAACATTCTTCTATCAAAAAACCATACTCTGTAATTCTTTGAAAATATCTTATACATAAGCGCAAGTGAAGCACCTGCACCTTTAATATCCCTTACATTCAATTCTTGAATTATGATTAAATTTTTCTGACCTTTCCCGAAAGAAAGATAATTCAAAGCTCCGCTCGGTATATTTACTTCACCTTCGACCAATCCCCAAAACATCTCTTTCCCCTTTTATAAATTCTTATTTATCGATGAGATAATTATATCACAAAACCGAGATCAAGTAAACCCGTATCCTGTAAACAATCGAAAATATTCTTTCTACATAGCCAAATGCTTATCAGCCAAGCGTTTGGCTTTTTTTATTGCAGAAAGGAT
>CAYYND010000005.1:0-37721 GCA_964472845.1 uncultured Lachnospiraceae bacterium
TCGGCGCAAACTTTGACCCCTCGCACCTTATCTGGCAGGGAATGGATCCCGTTGCCGCTATTCGCGAGCTCAAGGGAGCTATCTATCACGTTCACGCAAAGGATACCAAGGTCGACAAATACAACACGGCGAAAAACGGTGTGCTCGATACAAAGCATTACAGCGATGAGCTCGGCCGTGCATGGGTGTTCAGAACGGTAGGCTACGGAAACGGCGAAACCTATTGGAGAGATCTTGTAAGCAACTTGAGACTTTGCGGCTATGACAGAGTGCTTTCGATAGAGCACGAGGATAGCGTTATGACTATCAACGAGGGACTTCGCAAGGCGGTAGAATTTTTGAACGGCATAATAATTACCGAGGCAAAGCCTACCTCAATGAGCTGGGCTTGATCCTCGAGGTGTTCACTGCCCGTAAGGGCAATACACGGACTGCCATATCACGACTGCCCAGTTGAACCGATTTATGATTTAAACAGAGACCGCCCGTGCTCCAAAATGCTTGGGCGGTCTTATTGTATCCGACCTGTGATAAAACATAGGTCGGATTAACTTTTTTATGAGCCGCGCCGATCTGTCTTTTGTTTTTTTTCTGTTTATGAGGTAAAAAAATGTTGACTTAAGTCGAAAACGGATGTATAATATACAGTAGAATATACATTTGGAGATCTGCAATTTGTACGGAAAGAGAGGGATGCAGTTGGAAAAAACAAACAAAAAGAACAAAGGGCTCAAGCTTCTTAAACGCGGAAGGCTTGCCTCGCTTCGAGCCATCTTCAGCCGCTGTTTGATAATGCTCTTATTGCTTGCCTTTCAAGTATTTATTATTGTGGCGGTACAGGTCTGGTTTGAACAGCTCTTGCCGCATTATGTGTGGATAAATACCGCATTGACAGTCGTGATGGTTCTGTACCTCATTAACTGCAACTATGACCCGTCGGCAAAGATCACCTGGCTTGTTGTCATAATGGTGCTTCCCGCATTCGGTACGCTTTTTCTCATATATACGAAAAGTGATATCGGGCACAGAGATCTCAAACATTCAACGGACAAGATGCTCCTTACTACCAAGGATATTTTGGAACAGGACGGGGAGGTCTTCGACGACTTTCAACGCGAGGATGCGGGGGCGGCGGCGCTCGCAAGATATCTCAGGAGAAGCGGCGGATTCCCCGTATACCGATGCAACGGAGTCAAGCATTTTCCGCTCGGAGAGGATAAGTTCGATGAGCTCAAAAAGCAGCTTGAACAGGCTCGCCGCTTTATCTTTATCGAATATTTTATAATAAACGAGGGCGCCATGTGGGGCGAGGTGCTCGAGATACTTGTCAGAAAGGTAAAAGAAGGCGTTGATGTGAGAGTCATATACGACGGGACCTGCGCCTTTACCTATCTTACGAGCGACTATCCTAAGCGTCTCGAAAAGCTCGGCATAAAATGCAAGATATTTTTACCGATATATCCGATCATCTCCACTCGGTTCAATTACAGAGATCACCGCAAGATAGTCGTTATCGACGGTCACACGGCGTTTACAGGCGGAGTCAATCTTTCGGACGAATATATCAATGAGACCGAGCGTTTCGGTCATTGGAAGGATACCGCTGTTATGCTTAAGGGCGAGGCGGTGCGAAGCTTTACGTTGATGTTCCTTCAGATGTGGGAACTTTATTCAAAATCTCCCGTGTTTGATGAATACGTAAATGTCGGCATTCCCGAGACGACCGAATGTCGCGGATTTGTAATACCTTATTCCGACTGTCCGCTCGATGCTTATAAAACGGGCGAGATAGTATATATCGATATTCTTAACAGGGCAAAAAAGAGCGTACATATTATGACCCCGTATCTCATTCTTGACGGTGAGCTTGAGACCGCGCTGAAATTTGCCGCCGAGAGAGGCGTCGAGGTAACCGTGCTTTTGCCCGGGATACCCGACAAAAAGGTTCCTTACGCGTTGGCGAAGACGCATTATAAGTCCTTGCTCGAGTCCGGAATAAGTATATATGAATACACCCCCGGCTTCGTTCACGCAAAGCAGATGGTAGCCGACGGGATGGAAGCCGTTGTCGGAACTATCAATCTCGATTATCGCAGTCTTTATCATCATTTTGAATGTGCTGTGTATCTTTACGACGTTGATTGCCTCGATGGGATGGAGAATGATTTCAAGTCTTGCATCGAAAACAGCAGGCGCGTGACCTTTGAGACGATCAAAAAGGAAAAGCTTAGCGTTAAGATAATGGGATTTATTATGAAGACGATAGCACCTCTGCTCTGATCACTTTTTGGCGCGCGAGATCTTGAAGTGTGAAATTTTCGCCGATCCTATTGACAGGCTTGGTTTTGTGTGTTATCATACTAAAGTGATAAAACAAGTCTTGCGGGACTTGCAAAAAGAGAGGTAAAGACTATGGATCTGCTTGAAAACGAGGGGTACCGTCTGGTGCTTAAAGCGCTTGTTGCGGCAAAGACCGAGGAGGAGTGTCACGCACTGCTTGACGATCTTATGACGCGAAAGGAAATATTGGATATCGCGCAGAGGATGCTCGTGGCAAAGCTTTTGTCGGAGCAGACCGTTTATACAAAGATAGTTGAGGAAACGGGAGCGAGCACGGCAACGATCAGCCGAGTGAACCGTTGCTATCTTTACGGCTCAGGCGGATACAAGACAGCGCTTGAACGTATCAAGGATAACACTTGATCGGTTACGGCTGTAATAACGCCGTTTGAAGCTTGATATTTATGGCACGGTGGAGACCAAGCTCTGCCGTGTCATTTTCATATTACGCTGCCTCAGAGCAGGTGAGCGATCCGAGTGGAATTGAAGCAATAAAAATGACCCTTATCCGAGATAGGATCGGATAGGGGTCAGAGTTTTTTGTGTTGTATATTTGATCACTTGAACGAGTGGCTCGTCAGCTGACCGTGACCTTTGACGTTCTCCTTTGAGCCGTCAAGTGTCGGATCTACATACTTATCAAACCAAGCGCGCAGCTTTTCGGACATTTGTTTGATGATCTCGCGGCAGGCGGGGTCGTCATACCTGTTTACATACTCATCCGGGTCTTCTTTGAGATCGTAAAGCTCGCACGGCCCGTTCTCTCCGCGGAGTATGAGCTTCCAATCCTTGTCTGTGATCATTCTCGTTACGCCGTATTCATCAAGCACGAAGACGTCGCCGCCGTTGTCGGGATCGTTTTGCCCGCGAAGTATCGGCGCGAAGCTCTTGCCCGGCATATCATCGGTCTTTCGGAATGGAACGCCAACAAAATCGAGCAGAGTATGGAATATATCGTAATGGCTGACTTTGGATCTTGCGACGATTCCCGACGGTATGACGCCCGGGCAGGAAAAGATACCCGGCACACGTGTGGAGGTCTCGTACATATTGATGGGGTACGTGCCGTTTCCTTTTCCGAATATGCCGTGGTGTCCCATATTACTGCCGTTATCGCTTGTAAACACGATAAGCGTATCCTCCGTAAGTCCCTCGGCTTCGAGCTTGTCAAGCAATCTTCCGAGCGACTCATCCATCGCCGAGACCGCCGCAAAATACCCGCGAAGGCTCTCGCGACGGTATTCCTGCCACGTCTCTTTTATCGGAGCATAATTTGCGTACAGAAATCTTACTCCGGGGTGAGGAACATTTTTCCAATCCTCAAAGCTTACATCGGCTCCCTCGACCCACGGATGCGGCGGCAGATCGGGTATAGAGTCAAACGGACAATCATCGTACATATCTATGTACTTTTTCGGATGGCACTCCTTTCCCCAAGGGGAATGGGGCGCGGTATAATTTACGCAAAGGCAGAATGGCTTTTCCTTATCTCTTTGATCGAGAAAATCCATAGCACGATCGGTGATGTAGTCGGTTATGTATTCATCGCTGAGCATCTCCATTTTGTCGTTTTTGAGGACAACGGCATTTATGTAATCAGCGCCGCCGATGGCACAGGTCGACCAGAACGAAAAGCCTGCCTGCGGCTCGTCCGCCGCACCGATATGCCATTTTCCCGAAAGTCCGCACTCATATCCGTTTTCGGCAAGCACCTCGGTAAATGTCTTGTGACCGTCAAGGTATCTTATCCCGACGTCGTTATTCAATTGATTTTTGGGCCAACGGTATTTAAACGGAGGATCGTCTATGGCGAAGGCTTGCTTGAGCTCATCGGAAAGGCAGTCTGAGGTGATCTGTCCCTTGGCAAGCCAATCGTGAACTCCGTGTTGAGATGGGATCTTGCCCGTAAGCAACGAAGCACGGGCGGGGGAGCACACGGGAGATACACAGTAAAGGTTCTCGAACCTCATTCCGTTGCTTGCAAGTCTATCGAGATTTGGGGTTTTAAGTTCACTGTTTCCTGCGCAGCCCATAGCCCACGCGCCTTGATCGTCGGTCAACACGAATAAGATGTTTTTTCTGCTTTCCATTATTGCGCTTCCTTATCTTGATATTGAACTTTGAAAATGCGGCTCGCCGATCATTCCACGCCGAGTTCATCAAGCGCGTCCGGAACATTTCCGTGCTTGCTGAGAAGTGTCGATGCCGTCTCTCTGTCGCATCCGCTAAGGGTCATAATTATTCTTGTTGCACGCTCGATGAGCTTTTCGTTCGAGGGCTTAACATTTACCATAAGATTGCTTCTGACCTTTCCGGTCTTTATCATAACTCCCGTGGATATCATATTGAGCACAAGCTTTTGCGCCGTCCCCGCCTTGAGCCTTGTCGATCCGGAAATGACCTCGGGACCAACGAACGGTGCGATGGTGACACGGCAAAGCGGCTTCATAAGCGAGTCGGGGTTGCAGGTAATTCCCACCGTGATCGCCCCT
This sequence comes from uncultured Lachnospiraceae bacterium, assembly GCA_964472845.1. Lineage (GTDB taxonomy): Bacteria > Bacillota > Clostridia > Oscillospirales > CAG-272 > HGM12650. The sequence continues at coordinate 4,833 of CAYYND010000005.1, forward strand.
ATTTCATTTGCCCGTTCAAGCGCGCCGAGAACAAAGGGAGCGCGTCCCGCGGCGGAAAGTCCCACGACTACGTCTTTATCGGTTATCTTGTCGTTGTCGACTGCCTCGCGACCCATTTCACGGCTGTCCTCTGCGCCTTCAACGGCACGGAACATAGCGTCCTCGCCGCCGGCTATTACCCCTCTTACAAGTCTCGGATCAACGCCAAATGTGGGCGGACATTCGGAAGCGTCTACGACTCCGAGTCTGCCGGATGTGCCTGCACCGAAATATATCAGATTTCCGCCGTTTTTCATAGCCTCCGCAATAAGATCTACCGCCTCTGCGATCTCGGCAAGCTGAGTATCCACTGCATCATTGACGATGCGGTTCTCCTCATTCATAACGCGCATCATCTCAAGAGTCGACATTTTGTCGATGTTCATCGTGCGCGGATTTCTTCCTTCTGTTTTTAAATTATCGTAATTGTCTCTCAATTTTGTGATGTTCCTTTCATATCTTTCTCGGGATCGGACTATTCTTCGCTTTTTACGGGGCATATACCCTCGAATATTATTCCGTCTGTCTTTTTGTCGTTTGAATATTTCTTGAAGTCTTCCTCGCTCTTCACAGTCCAAACAAATCTTGCCGGCTTGAAAAGCTTAAGACAGAGGCGGAGCAGGGGCTTATCCTCGTGCTCGATATCGTATGCGATGAAGTCGGGACGTGAGATAGAGTTTATCATCATCGAATCGGCAAAGGCGCGTAATTTCGGCTGTGGATCCTTGAGATCGGTATAGAGCTGTCCTCTCGGTATCTTTGGACGGTTCTTTTTGAACCATCCCATAAGAAATGAGTTGAAGGATTCCACACAGAAAAGCCCCTTATATTCATCGAGCACTGATGCAACCTTCGGACAGAGGGCCTTGTCTCCCATATCGGCTTTAAGCTCGATAAGGAGCGGCACCTTTCCGTCAACGAGTGCGAGTACTTCCGTAAACAGCGGAATATGCTCGTCACTCCCGTTCAGCCGTAGAAGATCTATCTCGCTGTCGTGCGTCTCCTTGAATTTTTTATCAACGCCGCACATACGCTTAAGGTCATTGTCGTGAAATATATACAGGGTGCCGTCTGCGGATTCGCGCACATCCAATTCGATACCGACTCCGACATCGATCGCACGCTTAAATGCTTTCAGAGAATTTTCGGGTATCCCATCGCCGTGTAGCCCCCTGTGGGCATAATTTGTGAGCAGTCCTTTCATATCGGGACGGTCGAATACTCTCGGTGCCGAGGCTACGAGGTATGCGCCCGTTACCGCTGCGGATGCGGCAAATATCGTTTTTGCTTTCATAGAGATCTCCATTCTGCAAATTTATGCGTAACAAGTCATTTGGATCAAACCTTTAGTCCCCTGATCCGAGCGTTTCTATAATGCTTTTATCGTTTACGGGCTTTGAATCACCGTGCTTGACGAAGAACATAGTAACGAGAGATCCGAACGTGAATATAGTTGCATACGGGAAGAGGGTAGTAAATTTGATATCAAGGAATATTCCGCTGAGCACGGGGGTCACGGTCTGAGCCGCCATACTTGCGGTGTAGTAGAAGCCGGTGTATTTGCCGACGTCACTTCCTTTTGCAAGCTCAACTACCATAGGATATGAGTTTACGTTTATGGTAGCCCAACCGATGCCGGCGAGCGCAAATAAGCAATTCATAATGATAGGAGAGCTTCCCGCGCGCATAAATGCCGCTACGCCGAAGGCGACTCCGAGCATCACGATGCCCGCCATAATGGTCTTTCTTCTTCCGAACTTTGAGGAGATGATGCCGACGGGAATATAGGAGATGATAGCCGCCGCCTGAGCTACGATGAGCGTAAGATTGTAGTCAAGCTCGAGAACCTTACCCGCATAAACGGAATATTTGCTTGTTACTGCGTTATATCCCATATACCATAGTACAACGGATGCGAGGATGAGAATGAGCGAGGCAAGCTCACCCTTGGAGAGCTTCTTTTCGCCGTTTTCCGTATCGTCATCGCCGCTGTCGATACCGTATTTCACGGATTCCTCATGCATTTCCTTAACGAGCTTGGGTTCTTTGACGGTCAGAATGAATATTATGAGCGCACCGATCATTATCGCCGCAACTACGGAGAAGAACACCGTATAGCTCATAAGAGCGTTCTTCGTTGATCCCGTACCGAATACCATACCGAGCACAAGCACGAGTATACCGCCCGCAGTACCCATAAGATTTATTACCGCATTGGCTTTTGAGCGTAGCGGCTTTACCGTTACATCGGGCATCAGTGCGACCGCCGGCGAGCGGAAGATGCCCATAGCAACCAAGACAACGAGCAAGAGTCCTGCGAAGAATATAAGCGCCGTCGGAGATCTCATAGTCTGTTGCCAAGCGTAGCTCTGCCTTGCGGGAACTACGTATTCCGAATAATCGGAGGAGTCAAGCGTGATCGAAGTGAACTCCTCGCGGGTGAATTTCTCCTTTATGGAAAATTCCACACCGTCGGGCGTTTTTAAGGGCTTATCGTATTCATTGTCGTAGAGGATTTCAAGCGCTTCGGTCGAGCCGACATCGCCGACCTTGCCGAGGTTTGTGAGCTGCATATTGTCGGCAAAGGACAGACAGACGAACAGTACAGCCGCCACTACCGTTCCAACGACGATATAAGGCGTACGTCTGCCGAATTTCGAGTGCGTTTTGTCGGACAGAGCGCCAAACAGTGGCAAAAGGAAGAGAGCTAAAATATTGTCAAGCGCCATCACCGCGCCCGAAAGACTCTGAGACATACCGAACTTGTCGGTAAGTATCTTCGGAATTATCGTGTCGTATGCCTGCCAAAAGGTCATAATTAAGAAGAAGGCAAATCCGACGAGTATGGTCTTTTTGTAATTGAGCTTCATTTGATAGTGTTCCTTTCTGTTATCATATTTTCAGCGCTGTTCTCGGCGCTTGCGATCTATATATACCTTAAGTATTGCCGCCTGAGTCTTGCCGTCAGTCAGCTGACCGTTAAGTATCATTTCTGCCGCCTCCTCGAGCGGAAGCTTTACCGTGTCGATGAATTCGTCATCGTCGGGGTGCGAGATGCCTTTCGTCAGACCGTACGCGGAATACATATGTATTACCTCGTCACAAAAGCCGACCGTCGTGTGTATGTCGCCGATGAAATTCAGCTCGCGGCAGGAATAGCCCGTTTCCTCCTCAAGCTCGCGAAGCACCGCGGACGCGGGATCCTCATCCTTCGAATTGAGCTTACCGGCGGGGATCTCGAGCACCATTTTGCCGAGAGGATATCTGAACTGACGTACGAGTATTACCTCGCCGTCATCCGTCACAGGTACGACGCAGACCGCGCCGACGTGGCGTATCACCTCGCGTATAGCCGACTTGCCGTCGGGAAGGGTGACGGTATCCTTGTAAAGATGGACTATCGCGCCATCGTAAATAAGCTCAGATGACTGCGTTTTTTCGGTAAACTGTCCGTGTTCGTCGCATAACAAATTATTTAACCGATTTATATCCATATTATCGTCCTTTCACTTGAAAAATCAGCGGATTTGTGTTAGAATATATCGTAAGCGTTAAGAGCTTGCATAACTTTTGCTTTTGGAGTTTTTATATGAGTAGCGTTAAAGAAGAATTTATAAGGACCGCGTACCTTCTCGGAGATGATGCCGTAATGGAGCTTTCGCAAAAGCGAGTTGCCGTTTTCGGCGTCGGCGGCGTTGGCGGACATATCTGCGAGGTGCTTGCGCGCTGCGGCGTTGGAGCGATAGATCTTTTTGACGCGGACTGCGTTTCCGTGTCAAATATCAACCGTCAGATTGTGGCTCTTCATTCCACCGTCGGACGCCCGAAGGTCGAGGTTATGAGGGAACGTATACTTGATATAAATCCCGCGTGTGTCGTGAATATTTTCGAGGTATTCTATCTTCCGGACAACGCGGATGAATTCGATCTTTCGGTCTACGATTATATCGCCGATGCTGTCGATACCGTCAAGGCTAAGATAGAGCTTTGCGTAAGGGCCAAGCGGCTCGGGATCCCGATAATATGCGCTATGGGAGCGGGGAACAAGCTTGATCCGACGGGGTTCAGGGTCTCCGATATTTCAAAGACTGCGGTTTGCCCTTTGGCTAAGGTGATGCGCCGCGAGCTTAAGGCGCGCGGTATATACCACTTAAAGGTGGTATACAGCGAGGAACAGCCTTCGAAGGTTGCGAGCGCGGATGAGCCTATTCCCGAGGGAAAGCGGAGTGTTCCCGGGAGCCTTGCCTTTGTTCCGTCCGTTATGGGACTCATTATGGGCGGAGAGATAGTAAAGGATCTTGTAAAGCAAAGTACATCAATATTATAACCGTTATTTCCATATAAATCAAGTGGTAACGGCAAAAAAGTAAAAAGGATAGTTGGATTTTATGAAACACGTTGATATATATACCGACGGTGCCTGCCGCGGAAACCCGGGAAGAGGCGGATGGGGTGCGATACTTGTTTACGGCGGCAAGGAAAAAGAGATGTCGGGTGGAGAGAAGCTTACAACAAATAACCGTATGGAGCTGACCGCGGCGATAGAGGCACTCGGCGCGCTCAAGGAGCCTTGTGAGGTAACGCTGTATTCCGACTCAACCTATCTTGTCAATGCGGTTAGCAAGGGTTGGCTGAAGAATTGGCAGGCTAAGAATTATCGAAAGAATTCAAAAGAGGAGATCCCGAACAAGGATCTTTGGATAAAGCTTACCGATCTTCTTGAAAGGCACGAGATCACATTCGTTTGGGTCAGAGGGCATAACGGTCACGATTATAACGAAAGATGTGACGGACTTGCGACTGCCTTTGCGGATTCGCTTTAATAACGGAGGCAGTATATGGATAAAAGACCTTTTGTGCTTGCGATCGTAGGGCCTACCGCCTCCGGCAAGACCGCGCTGGCAGTACGTCTTGCCGCAGAGCTTGACGGCGAGATCGTCTCTTGCGATTCGATGCAGATATACCGCGGAATGGATATAGGCACGGCAAAGCCGACCGAGGAAGAAAAGCAGGGCGTTCCGCATCATATGATAGACGTAGCCGATGTAAGAGAGCCGTTTTCCTCGGCGGATTATGCGGCACAGGCTTCAAGATGTATTGAAGACATCACCGCACGAGGGAAACTTCCCGTTATCTGCGGCGGTACGGGGCTCTACCTTGATTCTTTGCTACGCGGAGACGATAACAGCGGCGGCGGAGCGGATCTTGAATATCGGGCAAAAATGGAAGCTTTGGCGCTCGAAAAGGGCAAGGAATACGTTCACGGTCTGCTTGCCGAGATAGATCCGGAGTCGGCGGCAAGTATTCATCCGAACAACATAAAACGAGTCATCAGAGCTCTTGAGATACGCCACGTTACGGGTACCAACAAGAGTGAGCTTGATCGCCTGTCGCGGGAGAAGGTCAAAAGATACGACTCTCTTGTGCTGGGACTTCGATACAACGACAGGCAAACGCTCTATGACAGGATAGACCGCCGCGTTGACGATATGATAGAGAGAGGTCTTTGCGATGAGGTAAGAACTCTTTATGACGAAGGCGTCTTCTTTGAGAGCCGTACTGCATCTCAGGCGATAGGATATAAGGAACTGCTCGGATACATAAGAGGCGAGCTCGCGCTTGATGTTTGTGTGGACGAGCTCAAGCGCGCAACAAGACGGTATGCCAAACGACAGATGACTTGGTTTCGTGCACTTGAGGACATTAATTGGATCGACGTTGACGGTGAAAGCGCGGGCATAGGTGACGAAAAAATAAAAACATTTGAAGATATTGTAAACATTGCAAAAAAACTACTTGCAGATTTCAAAGGCTGTGGTATAATGTAAGATGATATGTTGTATGCTTTATTTTTCGGTGTGTTTACCGCGGAATATAAGCCGGCGTAAAATCCGAGTTGACGGCAGGAGCGGGATATGGGTAGTAATAGTATTTCGAAATATTCTTCCGGCTCACGAGCCGTTACGGTATTGATAACGCTTGTGACTCTTGTAGCCGTTCTCTTTACCTCGACTTATCTTTGCTATCATTCTGTTGCCGTGTTTGACGCTCTCTATATGACGGGCGTTATAGGCGAGGCGAGCGCAAAGACCTATGTGGAGCTTGAGGCTGCACTGTTTCGTGATGATCAGATCATCGAGTTCGACGGAGCTCGCAACGGAAACCTCAGATATTTGTTTTCAAACGGGGAAAAGGTGGGGTACGACTGTGAGACGGTGCGCGTCTACACGGATACGCATATGACGAGCAGTGAGAATATGAGCCTTATATCCGATATGCGAGAGATAGAGTCCCAAATTGAGTATATCGACAGTCTGCTTGATCTTCGTCACACTACTTACTATTCCGCCGCGAGCCGTGTACAGAGCGAATATACATCATTTTTGTCAGCACTTGGCGCGGGGGATCCGCAGAACATAATACTTGCCTCGCAAGGGCTTGCCTCGGGACTTAACAGATTTGATGCTATAAAAAACGGCAAGGGGGAGCTCGAGAGGTTTCGTGAGGTGCTTGAAGCCGAATATAATGACCTCGGTGAAAGATATTACGGCAATTATTACAGTGTGCTTACGGAGAAAAGCGGGTACTTCTTTGATCGTTCCGAGATCGACGGATACGAGGGCACGTTTTCGACGTATGCGCTCAGATCTATCAATGCTGATTCGCTTCGGGCTATGATGAAGAGCCGACCCGCCGATATATCGGAGGATGCGGTCGGAAAAATGACTTATTCCTACGATTGGCGTATCGCGACGGTTGCAGATGACAGCCTGTGCCGTAGCCTCGAGACCGGTGCTCAGTATGCTGTCACGTTTAAGGACAACGGAGAGAAACTCGTATTTACGCTTGAAAGGATAGCCTCTGTTATGAACGGAGAGGGCGTGCTTATTTTTAAATGCAGCACTATGCCTCGAGGCTTTACTTATTCGAGAGTAAGCAGTATAATGCTTGAAACGGGCGAGATCGAGGGACTTTCGGTCCCATCGTCGGCGATTTACGACGAAAACGGTATCAAATGTATCTACACTTTAAAGCGCGGCAAATTGGTGAAGAAAAGAGCCGAGGTGCTTTACGAAAATAACGGAATGTGCATAGTCTCCGAAGGACCGTCGGAAGGTGACGGAGTGGACGACGGCGGACTGCCTTATCCGATGTTTAACGATGTGATAATTATCTCGGGCGGGGATCTTTACGATGGCAAGGTGCTCGGCTGATGTCGGTTTTAACGGAGGGCTTGGTTATCGGGTATGGAAGAAAAGGATTATTCATATATTGACACAAATATCGCGTCGGTAAGGGAACGCCTCGAACGAGCTGCTCTGTCGGCAGGCAGAAGAGCGGAGGATATAACCTTTCTTGCGGCTATAAAGAGCGCAGATATCGGCGAGATAAACTACCTGCATCAGAAGCTTTTTGTTGATAATTTCGGCGAAAACCGTGTTCAGCAGCTTATGTCCAGGTATGATGAGATGGATAAACGCGGGCTTAAGCTTCACTTTATCGGCAAGCTTCAGCGAAACAAGGTAAAATACATAATCGACAAGGTGGATATGATACATTCGGTAGACAGCAAGGCTCTGGCGGACGAGATATCATCCCGAGCAATAAAGGCTCGAAAATGTATGGATGTTTTGATGGAGATAAATATAGGCGAGGAACCTGACAAGAGCGGCGTTATGCCCGAGCTTGCCAAGGAGACGGCTGTATATATCGATAAGCTCAAAGGAATAAGGCTTTGCGGATTTATGACTATGGCTCCCGTTTGTCGAACCGAGGAGCAGTACAGAACGTATTTTTCAAAGATGCGAGAGCTTTCATACGAGATATGGAGCCGCGATCTGAAAAAAGAAGGGCATCCCGAGCTTTCAATGGGAATGTCGGGAAGCTTTGAGGCGGCGGTGGCTGAGGGCGCAACTGTCGTGAGGATCGGCAGATGTCTTTTTCAAAAGGACAGGCAGTGACGGTATAAAATGAAAAAACAATTCAAAAATAAATGATAAATAAGTGAGGGTGGAACCATGAAACAAGAGGATACATCAATAGGCGCATTCTTTAAGAGCCTTTTCGGCAAAGTCGAGACCAACGTGCAGACGGATATTTCCGACGATTCGGATGCGGAATATTACAGAATGGATACCAAATCGGCGAAAAAGGTCGAGCCTGCGATCGCATCTGACGGCATAGACGAGGTACATTCCGAGCCTGTCAAAAGGGCAGAATATACCGCTCCCAAGACCACGGTTGCCGATGTTGACGACTTCGATTTTGTCGATGACGGCGATATAGATGCCGAAATAAAGGGAGGATACGGCGACGAATATGAGGATGATCCCGACCGTGAGCTCGAAGAGCAGGAGCTCGATGCGGATGAGGATGTGATCGACGCCAAAATCAAATATATAGAGAACGCTACTCTCGGTGATGCGACAGAGGTCGCAGATGCAATTATCGACGGCGCATTTACGGTCGTTGATATATCTAACACTCCCGTAGAAGAAAAGACCCGTATGTTTGACTTCATTTCCGGGGTGGTTTACGCTTGCGGAGGCAAGGTGGAGAAGCTCCGGGGCGGCAAGTGTGTGCTCGTGCTTCCCGAGGGAATGGATATGGATGACTTCAAGGCGGCTATGGCGGCTATGGAGAATGACTGATAATACTGTAAAAAAACAAGGATAAAAACAAAAATGCTTTTATGGACATTGCTTATCATAGCATTAGTGTATCTTGACCAGATGTCAAAGTACCTTGCCGTAATCTTTCTCAAAGGCGAGGAATCCTTTCCTCTGTGGCAGGACGTTCTTCATCTTACCTATGTTGAAAATCGCGGCGCGGCGTTTGGTATGCTTAAGGATCACCGATGGGTGTTTATGGTTATATCGACGGTGGCAATCATCGGAATTCTCGTGTATCTTTCATTTCATCACAAGGACGGAAGGCTTCAATCATTATCGCTCTCTATGTTGATCGCGGGCGGTATCGGAAATATGATAGACCGCATAGTTCTCGGATATGTGATAGATTTTATAGATTTTACGCTGATCGATTTTGCGGTATTCAATATAGCGGATTCCTGCGTATGTGTCGGTGTAGGACTTCTTATGCTGTGTCTTATCGTTGATACCGTTAGGTCGTACAAGGAAGAAAAACGCGCAAAGCTTGCAAATACCGCGGCAGATGTCGAGTCGGCGGATGTGTCGGATGATGCGTCCGATAAAGAAAACGGTAAATGAGACCGCGTCGCGGAATTTGAAAGGCGCTCATATATTTGTATGGATAGTGAAAAAAGGGCGGTCGTTTACGTGACTGCCGAAGATGTCGGCAAAAGGCTGGATCTTCTTCTGTCGGAAAGCCAAAATATGTCGCGCTCGGCGGCGGCAAGGCTCATAGAGCAGGAGCGAGTTACGGTAAACGGAAAGATACCGCAAAAAAACTGTAAGCCTCGTTTAAACGACGTGATCGAAATAGAATATCCTCCGATCGTTGCATATGAAGCGGTGGCGGAGGATATTTCTCTTGATGTGATCTACGAGGATAATGATATCATTGTTATAAACAAGCCATCGGGTATGGTGGTTCACCCCGCGGCGGGAAATTACAGCGGAACGCTTGTAAATGCCTTGCTCTATCATTGCAAGGGTTCTCTCTCGGGAATCGGAGGGGTGGCACGGCCGGGTATCGTTCACCGGATAGATAAGGATACGAGCGGACTTTTGGTCGTGGCAAAAAATGACGAAGCCCACATAAACCTTGCGGAACAGCTCAAGACCCACGCGGTGAGTCGCGTGTATTTTGCCGTTGCGGTGGGGAATTTTCGTGAGGACGGCGGTACTGTATCGGCACCAATAGGTAGGCATCCCGTGGACAGAAAAAGGATGGCGGTATACCCGGATGGCGACAGCCGTGCCAAGGATGCGGTTACCCATTACACCGTACTTGAAAGATATAGCGGCTTTTGCCTTATCAAATGTGAGCTTGAAACGGGAAGAACGCATCAGATCAGAGTGCATATGGCTTATAAAGGTCATCCGTTGCTCGGAGATGAGGTCTACGGCGGAGACAAGACGAAATTTTACAGCTTGAATAAGAATATTATAAGCGGTCAGTGCCTTCATGCGGGAAGACTCAGACTGCTACATCCGCGAACGGGCGCACAGATGGAATTTGAAGCCCCGATCCCGGATGATATGTGCGAGGTTATCGAAAAACTGCGCCGTATGAATTGATCGATATATCGATAAGGACTATTATTGAAAGGCTTTTGTTATGAGGGAAATTAAAAACGTGTTGATAGTCAGCGATATCGACGGTACCTTCTTGGGAAAGGGCAGTCGTATCGTCGAAAAAAATGTTGAGGCGATAGAGCAATTTAAAGCAAAGGGCGGTATGTTTACATTCGCAACGGGAAGAGTATTGGTCAATATCAATACGAATATTCCCATAGCGCAAGATCTTTTGAACGCGCCCGCCATACTTGCAAACGGAGGATATCTTTATGATTATGCCTCAAAGAGAGTTATCCGTGCCAATCATATGGATCCGAATATCATCCTTCCCGTGATAAAATATATAGATGAGAGCTTCCCCAATGTTACTACAAGACTTATGACCGAGGATCATTTTTGGATTCCGCGGCTTGAGGGGCTTGTTAAGAATGATGTTCTGCGTATGCTGAGAGAAAAAGACTACACAGTAGCTCCGATAGAGGAATGGCCTTGTGAAGGTTGGATAAAGTTCGTCGTTCGCGGAAAGGCGGAGGACGTCGATGAGGTAAGAGATGCTGTTGAGCAAAAATTCGGCAAGGTCGCCGAATGCAGTAAATCGGGATCCACATTCCTTGAATATCAAAAGCTCGGATGCAGTAAGGCGACGGCAATACTTACGCTGAAGGAATATTACAGGCAAATGGGACGGGACGTGACTCTGGTAGCTGCAGGGGACTATGAGAATGATCTTGAGATGCTGAAGGCGGCTGATGTTTCGGTATGTCCTTCAAATGCCCTTGATGCCGTGAAGGAAGTGTGCGACTACTGCCTTTGCGATCACGACGATGGACTCATTGCGAATATCATAGAGCTTATAGAAAACGGAAAGATGTAAACCGCCACAGTACGTGACCGCAGCTCATCGCGACTCGATACTCTTTACAACAAGCGGTATATTATTTTTTGAAAATTTCTTTTACGGAGGTAGATACCTATGGCACTTATCACAGCCGAATTTCGTTCAAAAGCACTTTCTCATGATACACCGATCACCGTCATCCTTCCCGAGGATTGTCCGAAGGATAACATCCCGACTCTTTATCTTTTGCACGGTATGCACGGAAACAATTCATCGTGGGCGCGCAAAACTCTTATCGAGCGTTATGCAAACGAGCGCAAGATCGCCGTCGTTTGCCCTGACGGAGAGAACGGATTTTATACCGATATGAAATACGGCAAAAAGTTTTATACTTACGTTGCAGACGAGCTTGTGGACTACACAAGACGTGTATTCAGACTCAGTACGGAGCGCGACAATACCTATATCTGCGGTCTGTCGATGGGAGGATACGGAGCACTTAGACTTGCACTGATGAAGCCTGAGCAGTATTGTGCGGCGGCGAGCCTTTCGGGATGTGTGGATATTCTTGCGAGCCTTAAAAATTGCCTGTGGCCTGCCGAGGCAAAAAATATATGGGGCGACGATTACTATGAAAACGCAAAGGAGACCGATGCGGATATTATGTGGCTCGTGGATCATTTCCCCGCAGATAGACCGAAGCCGAGGCTTTACGCGGCTTGCGGAACCGAGGACGGTCTTTATAAACAAAATCTTACTCTGCGCGATTTTATGAAGGATAAGGACTTTGATTTTGAGTTTGAGGACGGCAGCGGCGTTCACGATTGGAAATTCTGGAACACGTGGGTCGAGGTTGCAATAGATCATATGCTTGCAGGCTCTGCTGCAAAATAAATGAGGAGAGCTACTATGAGCGAAAGAAACGATCCGCTCGGTGTAATAACGGCAATATTGGCTGTGATGTGTAACATCATAAATTTTCCTTGGACGTTGTGGCTCGTTTCGGAAGAGATACAGACGGGCTTCGGATATGGGACAAATATAGAAATGGCGGCACTTTTTCCTTGGATGACGGAGCTTTTATCTCTGCCATTTATCGTTGTGGGTATCGTATATTTCGTTACGGCGATTTTGAAGGGGAAGCGCAAGAGATTCCTTAAACCGAACGTGATATTGTACGTTTTACTGATTTTTCAAATAACAATTACAAATCTATTTATGTGGATCTGAGGTCATAAGACGCTGTTAAAAAACACAAAAAAATGAAAATGTGCGTACACTTTTATCGTGTGCGCACTTTTTTGCCTTTTTGAATGGTATAACATCCCGTCGAGCTGCCGAGGCTCATCTTGTGCTTTTTGATATCTTGTATATCTCATCGCAAAATGCCGCGATCTCACTTTTAGTATTGTACATTCCGAAGCTGACCCTCACAGCACCTCCGTCGGGAGTTTGCAGAGTGGAATGAGCCAGCGGAGCGCAGTGATATCCACTGCGTACGCATATGCCGGCTTTATTGAGCTCGCCGCCCACCGCATCGCTTGGGATGCCGTCAATGTTGAAGAGCAATGTGTGCCCTATGTGCGAGGGGGCGTATACCGTGACGCCCTTCATATTTTTCAGCCTTCCGAAAAGCTCGGAATAAAGCGAGCGCTCTACCCTTGAAATGTGCTCGATACCGCTCTTTTTCACGGCTTTTATGCCCTCGCAAAGCCCCGCTATCGCAGGTGTGGGCAGAGTACCCGCCTCGTACCTTTCCGGCAGGATATCCGACATATCGCCATCAAGCGAGTTGATACCGTTTCCGCCTTCAAGCACGGTTTCGGGAAGGGTATTTTTATCAAGCAGCAGCATACCGCTTCCTTGCGGACCGTAAAGTCCCTTGTGCCCCGGAACGCAGAGTGCGTTTATGTTCATTTGTGCCATATCGATCGGAATGTGACCTGCGGATGCCGCCGCGTCAACTATAAAATATATTCCCGCTTCGCGGCATAAAGTCCCTATATCTTGTATGGGCATTACGGCTGAGCATATGTTAGAGGCGTGTACCGAAACGATAAGGCTGGTGTTTTTGCGTATGAGAGCTCGTATGCCTTCGATCGTCTTGCTTTTGTCCTGCCCCCTCTCGCTTCCGGATGAATATACACTGTATTCTATGAGCCCGAGCTCGTGAAGCTTCTTTATGGGACGAAGCACCGCGTTGTGCTCCATATCGCTTATTATTACATGATCGCCGACATGAAGCAGCCCCTTTATTGCCATATTGAGTGACTCGGTGGTATTATGCGTGAATACCACGCGAGTCGGATCGCCGAGAGAAAACAGCTCGGAGGCAAGCTCTCGACATTCGTATACCTTTTCTGCGGCTTTAAGAGACAGTGAATGCCCCGACCGACCGGGATTGCCGCCGTAGCTTCGTATACATCTGTATACCTCTTCGGAAACATATAGCGGCTTTGGAAATGTAGTCGCGGCGTTATCAAAATATATCATTATTTATCATTGGTCTCCTTTCGTTGGGTGCTCCAAGACGGCGGCTGCCGTAAACATATTGCGACAGCCCCGAATTTTATCAGCAGGTCTCTGATCAATGCGCTCTACTTTTATTCGGTGATATATTCTCTGACTTTTATGCCGTAGGATGAGAGAATATACTGTACGTTGCGATACTGCTCGGGAGCAAATTCTATTCCGTAAATGCAACCGTTATTTGAGTGTCCCGAGCTTATCTTAACCACGTCCGAACGTATCGCCGCCTTTGCAAGCGTCTTCTGCGCATTCATAGCCTGAGTCGTTGAGCCGATGACGGCTTTATATCGGAACACTTTGCTTTTTTGATCCTTTCTGAATTTGTGGTCGGTCTTGAGGATCGCACGCTTTTCAAACGAGTCCTCAATGAAAGTATATGTCAAAAAATATACATTTGTGTTGGTATATTTCGGTTGAAAACAAGCGCGTATTGATGTATAATATTAACTATGCCGTTCGTAGTTTATCGGTAAATATCGTTGCGGAGGTGTAGGATGCCGAATTCCGAGTCACTCAGAATATTGACCTGTACCGTTGATGAGCATTACGCGGACAAGCCGATCAAGGATCTTATATGTCGGTACCTGCGAATATCCGCCAAAACGCTGGCAAGACTTAAGCGCAGAGACGACGGAATAACCGTGAACGGCAAGCGCGTGACGGTCAGATATATATTGAAGAAGGGCGACCGTGTCACGCTTACACTCGGCGAGGAGACGGCGCCAAGTGAACCAAACGCCGAGGTCTTGCCAAATAATATACCTGTGAATATAGTCTATGAGGATGAAGATATCCTTGTCGCGGACAAGCCGCCGTTTATGCCTACGCATCCCTCGCACGGGCATTACTGTGATACTTTGGCGAATGCACTTGCGTACCGTTATCTTAAAGAGGGAAGAGAGCACTTTGTCTTTCGTTCCGTAAACAGGCTCGACCGCAACACGAGCGGACTTGTAGCCGTAGCTAAAAACAAGTATGCCGCCTCGATTATGTGTGCGTATATGTCGCAGGGAAGGATAAGAAAGACCTATTATGCCGTTCTCGACGGTATACCTTCGGAGCCCGGCGGAATAATAGTAACATATATAAAACGTGAAAAGGAAAGCATAATCACAAGGGTAGTGTGCTCGGAAACTGACGAGGGGGCTGCGCGAGCCGTGACGGAATATGAGGTCGTGGCGGTGGGCGAGAACCATTCGCTTGTAAGGCTTACACCGTTGACGGGACGGACACATCAGCTGAGAGTTCATATGGCGCATATAGGATGCCCTATAACGGGAGACGGGATATACGGGAAAGAGAATAAGAATATCGGCAGACACGCGCTTCACGCCGCGTGCCTTGAGTTCCCGGATATAAACGGAAGGACAGTGAGTCTTTCGTCGGAGCTTCCCGATGATATGAAGGCTTTGATTGAGTCGTGCGGCATCAATGGCGTATGAAACTCTCGATCTAAATCGCGCGGCGCATTGCCGTTTGCCGATAAGAGCTAAGATCCAAAAAAACAGAGAGGAAAAGATTTATGGAAAACAATATTTCGAGAGCGGAAAGCTGTGCGGACAAGCAGTGCGGCACGGTAAACCCAAATGAGAACGGATCGTCAACAGTATCCGTTCGTGCGGAGCGGCAGACCTCAAAATATGAAAGACTTTCAAAGGCGTCCGTAGTTCTTTTTATCATTGCGGGGGTATCGCTGCTCCTGTATATCGTTATGCGTCTCAGCGCGCCGTTTTCTGACTTTTTTAATACCTATATCGCATCGTTTTTCAGAGCCGCACTTGCCTATATGACTAATTGGTATCCCGCATCGGTAGCGGAGACTATGGTCTTATTGCTTCCGCTTGCGACGGTGGCAATGATCTTTATAGCCCTCAGATACTATTGCCTTTCGTGGCGGAGCGTTCTTACGTATGTGCTGACTGTCATCTCATACGTATCCCTGATATTCTCGCTTTTTGTCTTTACGTTTGCCTCGGGCTATAACGGATCGGATATTGATGATAAGCTTGGGCTTGAAAGACACGACGTGAGCGCCGAGGAGCTTTACGAGACCTCTCTGATACTTGCCGATTGTATCAATAAAGAGCTTGACAGCATATACTTTTGTCAAGACGGCGCATCCGATATGATGTATACTTATGAGGAGATGAATGATAAGCTTTTGAAGGCTTACGATTCGCTTTGCGACGATCATTCGTTTATACAGAGGCTTTACAGCCGTGTGAAGCCCGTACTGCTCAGCGAGCCCTGGTCTTATACTCACACGACGGGAATATATACCTTTTTTACGGGGGAAGCAAATTTCAATAATGTGTTTCCCGATTATACGACTCCGTTTACCGTGGCGCATGAGCTTGCGCATCAGAGGGGAATATCACGCGAGGATGAGGCGAATCTCGTCGCCTTTCTTGTTTGCGAGCGTTCGGATGATCCGTATATAAGGTACAGCGGATATTTGAATATGTATCAGTATGTCGCAAACGCTCTTTCGAGAGCCGATAAGGAACTCTACCGCGAGGTAAGAGCCGAGCTTGACGGAAGAGTAAACGGCGAGCTCAGTGCTTACAGAGAGTTCTTCAAAAAATATCAGGATAATGTCGTAGCAAATATAAGCAACACCGTAAACGAAGCCGGAATAAAATTTCAAGGCTCACGGAGCTATGGAATGGTCGTGGATCTTACCGTGGCATATTACAAGAGCCGCGAGAATGTCGGAGACTGATCTCGGCGGCTTTATGAAGCTTGAAACAATAATGATTCGGGATAAATTCTCTGTTGGGTTTAGTTTGGCTTGCCTACGTAGCGCATTTTGGACAAGAATAATTGTAAAAAAATTGTAAACACTCAAAATAATTGAATTTTTCCTATTTTAATTTAGAAACCGTTGTGATATAATAATGTCATCAGTAGTCGAAAACTGCCGAAAAAACGAGAGTAACCTTGATATTTGGTTGAATTTACCGCTTCAAATATATCGATCTGTAAATAACTCTGAGGTTTCGGCAGATTTTTTATACACGCTGACTCTCTTAATGATTGTTAAAATAAATCTACAAGGAACCGGGAGCTCTTGACCCGTGAGGAGGAGAAATGAATAAGATAGTAGTCAACGGCGGTCACACGCTGTACGGAGAAGTCTTTATAAGCGGTATGAAAAACGCCGCACTTCCCGTAATATTCGCTTCTATTCTCGCAAAGGATGTTTGCATTATCGATAATATTCCGCCTGTCGGGGATGTATCTTCGGCTCTCGATATTCTTTCCGAGCTTGGTGCAAAGGTTCGCAGGATCAGAAAGAATACCGTTGAGATAGATACGACTTATTTTGAGCCCGAGATGCCTTCGGTCGAGCTTGCGGGAAAGATGCGTGCTTCGGCATATCTTCTCGGCGCAGAGCTCGGAAGATTCGGAAAAGCCGTGGTCTGCTGGCCCGGCGGCTGTGACTTCGGAACACGCCCGCTCGATTACCATTTGAAGGGCTTCAAGTCTCTCGGCGCCGAATGTAATATTGAAAACGGTGCGATATTTGCCGAGGCGGAGGGACCGCTTTCGGGATGCACGATAAATCTTCCGAGACCTTCGGTCGGAGCCACCGTAAACATAATAATGGCGGCGGTGTTTGCTGAGGGAACTACCGTGATCGAGGGAGCGGCAAGAGAACCGCACATAATCGATCTTGCGGGATTTCTTAATAACTGTGGCGCTAACATTATGGGCGCAGGCACATCGGTGATCAAGATCAAGGGTGTGCAGAAGCTTCACGGAACTACATACAAGATACTTCCCGATATGATAGAAGCCGGCTCGTATATGGCGGCGGTTGCGGCAGCCGGAGGTATGGTAACTATACGTTCGGTTGTTCCGAAGCACCTTGATTCCGTAGCGGCATCTCTCAGAGAGATGGGTGTCGGAGTCGAATACGGCAGTGATTACGTTACTGTTTCAAGTAACGGTATATTAAAGCCTACTGATATAACAACATTCTATTATCCCGGTTTCCCGACCGATATGCACCCACAGTTTGCCGCGCTCCTTGCGATGGCTGACGGAGTTGGTTCCATAACCGAGGGTGTGTTCGATTACAGATTCAGATATGTAGATCAGTTCAGGAAGATGGGCGCGCAGATCGTTGTTGACACGCATAAGGCTATGTTTACGGGTAAAAAGCTCGGAGGCGCGCCGGTTGAAGCGGTCGATCTTCGTGCAGGTGTTGCACTTATCATTGCGGGTCTTGCGGCAGAGGGAACTACTGAGATATCCAATATCGAGCTCATAGAGAGAGGATATTACAATATTATCAGCAAATTCAGAGCACTCGGCGCCGATATCAGTATGCGTTATGAGCCGGATGCCGTCGTTACCGTTCCCACGGTAGGATGAGCTTGCGCATATACAATGATCGCCGATTAATTAAAATATAAGTGAAAAAGACCGTTAGCTTTTTTCGCATCGCGATAAGCTGACGGTCATTTTTGTTTTGTTGTTGTATTGCACACGTTGCAAGGCCCTCAGATCAACGATCCGTTCGTGACGTGCTCAGATGTTGGCAGAGCATGGCGGATGTTATCTCGGCAGACCTCTTGCGCCCTGCCTTTGCCGAGATCATTACGAAGCAAAGGCGGGGCGATGAGATGCTGTTTATCTGTATTCGGGCAACCAACCCTTGTGAGCTTCGATAAGATCATCGCAAAGAGATACGATATCGTCTATGCTGAGCTCTGTACCTGTGTGCGGATCCATCATAGCCGCTTGATAGATGGTCTCTTTTTTCTTTGTAACTGCCGCTTCTATGGTAAGAAGCTGGACGTTTATGTTAAGTCTGTTGAGCGCCGCAAGCTGCTCCGGAAGCTCGCCTACGTATGTGGGCTGAATACCGAGCTTGTTTACAAGGCAGGGAACCTCGACGCAGGCATTTGCGGGAAGGTTGGTGATAAGCCCCGTGTTGAGCACATTTCCGCCGATCTTGTAGGGAACATCGGTAACGATAGCTTCCATTATGTATGAAGCATATTCGCTTGTGCGCTTGTGCGACACGTCATTGTTGAGGTACTTTTCACGATCAGCCTTCCACCTTGCGATCTGATTTACGCAACGGCGCGGATATTCATCGAGCGGGATACGGTAGCGATCGATGAGCTCGGGATATCTTGACTTGATAAAGAACTGATTGTACTCTGCATTGTGCTCGCTCGATTCAGTGCAGTAATAGCCGAAGCGTCTGATGTATTCAAGACGCACAAGATCCTTGAAGCCCTCAGGAGGATTATCAAGTATTTCGCAAGCGCGACGTCTGATCTCGGGGTAGAGATCATTTCCGTCGGCATCCTCAAGTTCAAGAAGCCATGCCATATGATTGATGCCGGCGATCTTTTCCTTGAGGGGTCTTTTTGCTTCTATTCCGAGCTCCTTGAGAAGCCCGTTTGAGCATACCTGTACGGAGTGGCAAAGCCCCACGGTCTTTATGCCCGTATATCTCTGCATATATCCGCTGAGCATAGCCATAGGATTGGTATAGTTCAGAAAATATGCCTTCGGGCAGACTGCCTGCATATCGTTTGCAAAATCCTCAAGTACGGGGATGGTGCGAAGCGCACGGAAGATGCCGCCGATTCCGAGCGTGTCGGCGATGGTCTGACGAAGACCGTACTTTTTCGGCACTTCAAAGTCGGTTACCGTGCAGGGCTCGTAAAGTCCCACTTGAATAGCATTGACTACGAAGTCTGCGCCTCTGAGCGCGTCACGGCGGTTTTCAACGCCGAGATATTTCGTTACCTTTGCGCGGCTTTCGTTTATGTTGCGGTTGAGAGCGCATACCATAATGTACGACTCTTCGAGCCTTTCCGCGTCTATGTCGTAAAGAGCGAGCTCCGAGTCCCAAAGCGCGGGCGTGAGCATAACGTCGCCGAGAACATTCTTTGCAAATACTGTTGAGCCTGCGCCCATAAATGTTATCTTAGCCATTTTATTACCTCTCTTTGTGTTTGTTTTGATTTTACGGTCACCGTTTATCAGTGATATTCGGGTAACCACCCCTTGTGCGCTTCAATAAGATCGTCGCACAACGATATGATATCGTCTATCGAAAGCTCTGCGGACGTATGCGGATCCATCATAGCTGCCTGATAGATCTTTTCTTTCTTCTTAGTGACAGCCGCTTCAATGGTAAGGAGCTGAACATTTATATTTGTGATATTCATAGCGGCAAGTTGCGTCGGCAAGTCACCTATCACCGTAGGCTGGATACCGAGCTTGTTTACAAGGCACGGAACCTCAACGCAGGCGTTGGATGGAAGATTGGTGATAAGCCCCTTGTTGATCACGTTGCCGCCTATCTTGTAGGGAACATCCGTGACCATAGCCTCCATAATACGCGCGGCGTATTCTTTTGTGCGCGAATGACTTACGTCGTTGTTGGTGTATTTTATGCGCTCGGTATCCCATTTTTGAATGTGCCTTATACAGCGGCGCGGATATTCATCGAGCGGTATCTTGTATTTTGAAATAAGCTCCGGGTAAGAGGATTTAATAAAGAACGGATTGTATTCCGAGTTGTGCTCGCTCGATTCGGTGCAATAATACCCGAGTCGGCGTATGTACTCATACCGTGTAAGGTCTTTAAAATAATCGGGTGGATTATTCAAAAAATCAAGTGCACGGCGTCTGATTTCGGGATAGAGATCATTCCCGTCGGCATCCTCGATCTCAAGCAACCACGCCATATGATTGATGCCCGCGATCTTTTCTCTTATGGGCTGCTTCGGTGCAAAACCGAGATTCTGGAGCAGTCTTGACGAGCATACTTGTACCGAGTGGCAGAGCCCCACCGTTTTGATGTCGGTGTATCTCTGCATAAATCCGGAAAGCATTGCCATCGGGTTCGTATAGTTTAAAAACCACGCGTTGGGGCAGACTGCCGCCATATCGTTGGCAAAATCCTCGAGCACGGGGATAGTGCGGAGTGCACGGAAGATGCCGCCTATGCCGAGCGTGTCGGCAATAGTCTGACGGAGACCGTATTTTTTCGGTACTTCAAAGTCGGTTACCGTGCAGGGCTCGTAGAAGCCCACTTGGATAGCGTTTACCACAAAGTCAGCGTCCCTGAGTGCATCACGGCGATTTTCAACACCGAGATATTTTGTGATCTTTGCGCGGTTTTCGTTGATGTTGCGATTGAGAGCGGTGACCATAAGGTATGAATCATCCATTCTCTTAGGATCGATGTCGTACAGAGCGATCTCAAAGTCTCTGAGTGATGGGGTCAGCATAACGTCGCCAAGCACGTTCTTGGCAAACACCGAGCTTCCGGCACCCATAAATGTGATCTTTCCCATTTTGTCCTCCTGTGAACAGATCAAAAATTGTTTGTAGGCTCCCGTGCGTTTTTCTGCTTGTACACGAGATCCTATGGGCTTAGTATACCAAAATGAAAATGCAATGTCAAGTCGTTTTTGCAATTTGACGAAAAAAAGCCCTTGAAAGGAACTCGGACTTTCTGATTGCCGCAAAATCTCCTTTTTCTTCAAAAACTAAAAAAAACACTTGAATTAAACTGATATATGTGATAAAATATATCTTGATATAATATGGGGTGTTGTACCCGTATTGTGAAAATGAAGAATGTGAGGCAAAAAATGCGTATTTCAGTTAATTCCGGACTTTACAGTGCAAGACCCGATAACAAACCCAGATACGATATGCTTGAGGCTATCGATTTCTTTCACGAGATCGGATTTGAGGCGGTTGACGTAAACCTTTGCGCAACTATATACGGAGACCCTAATACGGTCGGCAAGACGAGGAACAGAGTAAGAGAATTTATCCTTGACGGAGATTGGCGCGCGAACATATCCGCGGTGAAGGAACGCGCGGAAAAGTATGGTCTTCCGACAGAGCTTTCCCACCTTCCGTACTTTAAGTACTCAGGCAAGGACACTCCCGATCTTGACTACAATATGAGTATGTCGTACCGTTGCCTGGATGCAAATGTCATTCTCGGGACCAAATGGACGGTCGCGCATTTTATGGTCGATATGGACGATGCGCTTGAGTATCTCAGACCTATCTGTAAGTATGCAACGGAGCGTAACGTGGGTATCGCGGTAGAGAACACACCTAAAGTATCTATCGAGGCGCTTTGCCGTGCCGTGGATATCTTAAGCTCGGAAGGATATAACGTCGGTATATGCCTTGATGTCGGTCACGTAAATTATGCGGGGCTTGTTCCTTCCGACGTCGTTCATATGATGGGAAGCCGTATAAAGATGCTTCATATTCACGATAACTACGGAGACAGAGATGCACATCAGCCTCCTTTTGCGGGTAACATCAATTGGGAGGATTTTATGACATCCTTGGCTGATACGGGTTATTGCGGAGACTTGAATTTTGAGATCAATACGGCAAATGTCCCCGAGGTATGCAGAAAAGAACACGCAAGATATGTTTTGTCTCTCGGAAAATATCTGGTATCTATATACGAGGCAAGAAAAGCTGAACTTTTATCCGAGAATAAACAGTGAAGTTTTGGGTAGAATGATGAGCAATTATAGCTATGCGAAAACGCTTGAGATCGTATGGGAATACGACGTAGCCGTCGTCGGAGGCGGTCAAGCGGAGGGGCACTCCAAGATGGCGCAACCGTACGATATTCCGTACAGATGTTTGCTTCCTTTGGGGGTCGAGAACCTGCTTACTTCGGGACGCTGTATCTCGGGAACGCATCGTGCGCATGCCTCTTACCGCGTAATGGCTATATGTATGGCGACGGGGAAGGCGGCAGGCGTTGCCTCGGCTATTGCTGCCAAGAGCGATAGGAACTTAAGAGAGATCGGGGCGTCCGAGATACAAAAGGTACTTACGGATCGAGGCGTTAAGCTGTTCGATTGAGCGATGCCGCAGATAAAAAACAGGAACGGAAATACAAGAGCAGGGTATATCAAATATCAAAATTACGGAGCACCAAATGACAGAACAAAACAAAAGGATCAAACGCTTTGACTTTGCCAAAAAGCCGCATAAACCTACATTTTTGATGTCGCTTGCCAAGATTATCATCAGTTGGCCCGACCTCAAGAAAAGAGGGGCGGTCATAAAAAAGACGGATATGGAAGATCTTGAAGGTAAGCCCTATCTGCTTTTGGTGACCCATTCTTCTATGGTGGACTTTAACCTTATGCTGAAGGCAACACATCCTTACCCTGTAAATAACGTAATGACACTTGAGGGGTTTAAGACCTATACCGAGCCGCTTATGCGCTCGCTCGGGGTGCTCGGAAAAAGAAAATTTATAAGCGATCTTTATCTCATTCGGAATATGCGCTACTGCCTTGAAAACCTTAAGACCGTGTTTGTGCTTTTTCCCGAGGCAAGATATTCACTTGACGGAAGGACATCATATCTTCCCGAATCTCTCGGTTCGCTTGTCAGAATGATAAAAGTTCCCGTCGCAGTGCTTCGTATACACGGCAACTTTGTCACATGTCCGCAGTGGAACAAGAAAAATAAAGGCACATACGTCGAAGCCGAGCTTTTTCCCGTTTTGAAGCCTTGCGAGATCGGGACTCTTTCGGCATCCGAGATAAATCAAAGGATCAAAGACGGCTTTGAATACGACGATTTCTTGTGGCAGTATGAAAACAAGATAAGAATAGATGATCCCGACAGAGCCGACGGACTGCATAGCCTCCTCTATAAATGCCCGCACTGCGGAGCCGAGAGCAAGACGGACAGCAAGGGCACTCGCCTTTGGTGTAACGCGTGCGGGAAGGTGTGGCAGATGGATGAATACGGCAGACTCCGTGCCGAAGAGGGCGAGACCGAGTTCCCGCATATTCCAGATTGGTCGGATTGGGAGAGAGCCTGCGTACGCGAGGAGATAAGAAACGGCACGTATCACTTTGAAGATACGGTAAGGGTCAGAACATTGCCTAATGCACGCAAGTTCTACGATCAAGGCGAGGGACGGCTTATTCAGACTGCGGAAGGAACGCGAATCGAATGTAATTATTACGGCGAGGATCTCGTTCTCGAAAAGCCGCCGCTTACGCTTGACAGCGTTCATATAGAGTACGATTATCTCGGCGGCGGAGATTGCGTCGATATATCGGTGTCAGATGACAGCTTTTGGTGCTATCTTTCAAAGAGAGATGCCATAACAAAGCTCAGCTTTGCTACGGAGGAGATATACTTTTTTGCGAATGATAAGCGGCTCGAGAAGCGCGCAAAGCGTGCGAGATCGGAAGAATCTGTGTTGCGCGATCCCGTGCCCGAGGATAACCGATAAACCTTATTCGCAAGATTGGAAATATTGGGGGGGATTAACGTGATATTTGAACTGAAGAACGCCAACATACTGACTCCTGCGGGAGATACCGTTTTCGGCAGCCTTTGCTTCAATACCGAGAGCGGACGGATCATCTCGGTGGGAACCTCTTGCGCGTCGGCAGATAAGATCTCGGATATGAACGGGAGATCGCTGATCCCCGGACTCGTTGATATCCATACTCACGGCAGAGCCGGATACGACTTCAACTACGCAGATGTCGAAGGAATGCGCGTAATGGCGGAGTCATATCTGCGATCGGGCGTTACCTCACTTATGCCCACGCTCGCCTCGGCGGAATACGGGTCGCTTCTGACGGCTTGTGACAGGATCGGAATCGCGGCAGACGGGCGCGGAGCGTCGTTTGTCGGTACGCACCTTGAGGGGCGCTATCTTAATCCCGAGAAAAGGGGCGCACATAATATTTCACTTTTGGCACCGCCGAATGCCGACGAGGCAGAGAAAATAATCTCGCATATGCACGGACATCCTCATATCAGCGCGGCATTTGAGCTTGATCCGGACGGAAGCTTTGCAAAAAAAGCCTTGTCTATGGGGGCAACGCTTGCGCTTGCGCACACCTGCGCCACTTATGATGAGGCACGCACGGCAGAGAAAAACGGTGTCAGTGTCTATTCGCATCTTATGAACGCTATGCCCCCGATACATCACAGAAACGGTGGTGCGGTCTGCGCCGCACTCACGGGAGACCGATTTTGCGAGCTCATATGCGACGGTGTGCACGTAAATTCCGAGGTTGTAAGGCTCATATACAGATGTACGGGCATCGACCGTCTTGTACTTATCACCGACTCAATGGAGGCTACGGGATGCCCCGACGGGAACTATACGATAGCGGGTATGCCTGTGACGGTCAAAAACGGACGGGCTCTTACGCCGGAGGGCGCACTTGCGGGAAGCACACTGTCGTTGCTTGATGCCGTAAAAAATCTTTCTCGCTTCTGCGAGATACCGTTTGAAAAAGCCGTGCTTTGCGCTACGGCAACGCCTTCAAAGGCTATCGGTATGTATGGAGATATAGGCTCGCTTGAGGTCGGTAAGGTGGCTGATATCATTGCGCTCGGCGAAGATCATCGCATTGACGCCGTAATACACAAAGGAAAATTTGTCGAGCTTTGACGCAGAACGCTCGGCTCGAAAATATCAAAGGAAGGTACTATGAACGAAAACGGTATTAACGAAAACGAGCTTGGTTCGGACGTGTTAAACGCATCAAATTCATCAAATTCATCAAATTCATCAAATTCATCAAATGCGTCAAGCGCGAAGCAAAGCTTACTCTACAAGCCTCCGGTGCTGTCGGGATCCGACGCGCGCGAGCCGTCGCTTGTGCAAAGGATCAAAAGCTCATATCTTGAGGGAAATAAGACTCTTTGCCGTCAAACGGTGGAGCTTTCCTCCGACCTTATCAAAAGATCGTCCGATCGAATGTGCCTTATTTTTCAATCTGTTATATTTATGCTTTTTACCGCAGGAACGGCATACGCACTCTATCTTTTGTATTTAGCCTCCGATTGGTTCTTCGCGGTCGGGGATAACGTATCAAGGACTGTGAGTGCCGTGTTGCTCGCGATTCTTATGTTTGCGGTCGTCGCGGTCGGCGTGATGCTTTGGTTCGGTATGCTTGAAACTGCACGGCGGATGAAGAACGAACAGTCGGCACACATTTATGACATTTTCTTTGCCTTTGGAGAGGCGCGGCGCGGAAAGTATTTTAAAGCGGCAGTGCTATTATCGCTTTTGCTGACCATCGTCGGTGCGTGCTTTGTGATGCTTCTTTACGGTACAGGTATGCTTTCCGTGCTTCTGTCGGGGTATTACGGTGAGTTTGGGCGTATAAGCGTAATAGTGTCATCCTTGCCGTTGATCTTAACTATGATCGTATTCTCGATCTATCTGCTCATCAAGGTGTTCTGCGTGTTTGAACTTATCCGCCGATGCCCGGATGACAGAATATCCGATATTTTTATCGCTTCGGCATTGATCTCAAGGGGAAGGGAAAAGGAGCTCGGCGGACTTTTGCTCAGATGGCTTGTCTGCGCGATGATCTCGGTCCTCAGTGTGGGAGTGCTTATTCCCATATTCTTTATGCCGGGTGTCTGCGCAGCTTACACGGTAAGCACGGATATTCTGATCGCGGATAGAGGCGATCCCGAAAAGCAAGGGTAAGAGCTGTCAAACATTACATAAGCTTTAAATGAAATCTAACATATATCAAAATGAAAAGGAATGGACTTTAAAATGAAAAATAACAATAAACCCAAATTCTATATGACTACCGCTATCGCTTACGCATCGAGTAAGCCGCATTTCGGTAACACCTATGAGGTGATCTTTTCGGATGCTTTCGCTCGCTATAAGAGAGCTATGGGCTTTGACGTTTATTTCTGTACGGGAACCGATGAGCACGGACAAAAGATCGAGAACCTTGCAAATCAGAAGGGCATCACGCCCAAGCAGTACGTTGACGGTGTTGCGGGAGAGATCAAAAAAATGTGGGATCTTATGGGCGCAAGCTACGATTATTTCATAAGGACGACGGACGAAAATCACGAAGCGACCGTGCAGAAGATATTCAAAAAATTCTACGAGCAAGGGGATATATACAAGGGTCATTACGAGGGCTGGTATTGCACTCCCTGCGAGTCATTCTTTACGGATACTCAGGTGGTCGACGGTAAATGCCCCGATTGCGGCAGACCTGTTCACGAGGCAAAGGAAGAGGCTTATTTCTTTAAAATGAGCGCATATGCCGACAGACTTATGAAGTATATCGATGAGCACCCCGAATTTATCGAACCCGAGTCCCGTAAAAGAGAGATAGTAAATAACTTTTTGAAGCCCGGACTTCAGGATCTTTGCGTATCAAGAACCTCGTTCAAATGGGGGATCCCGACGGGCATAGACGAAAAACACGTGATCTACGTCTGGCTCGATGCGCTTACCAATTATATCACTGCCCTCGGCTACGATCCCGACCTGAAGGAGCAACCCGAGAGATTTAAAAAGAATTGGCCTGCCGATGTCCATATAATCGGTAAGGATATAATAAGATTTCATACGATATATTGGCCTATATTCCTTATGGCACTCGGCATTGAGCTTCCCAAGAAGGTGTTTGCTCATCCGTGGTTCAACTTCGGAGAGGATAAGATGTCGAAGTCCAAGGGAAATGTCATATATGCCGACAAGCTTGCAGAGCATTTCGGTGTTGACGGCGTGCGCTACTACGCACTGTCTGAGATGCCCTACGCTTCGGACGGAAGCATCACATATGAGAGCGTCATAAAACGCTATAATACCGACCTTGTAAACAATTTCGGAAATCTCGTAAAGCGTACCCTCGATATGCAGAAAAAGTACTTTGATAAGGTCGTACAGGCGCCTACCGCTCCCGAGGCACTCGACGCGGAACTCTTTGGCGCTTGCAATAAAGCGTACCGTGAGCTTGTGGAAAATATGGACGGCTATCACGTTTCGGATGCGCTTGACAGCATTTTCGAAATGCTCAGCCGCGCAAATAAATATATCGATGAGACGGCTCCGTGGGTGCTCGCAAAGGACGAGGGCAAGAAAGAGAGACTCGGAACGGTGCTTTATAACCTTCTTGAAGTGATAAGACGTGCCGCTGTTATGCTTATGCCCTTTATCCCCTCAACATCTGAAGAGGTGCTCCGCGAGCTCAACGCGGCGAATGCAATTGAGGCACTTGACGCCGCAGAAAAATCTGAGGGAAGAAGATATCTTTCCTTTGAACGATTCTTAGCCGATGATGAAACGGTAAGACTTGCTCCCGGTTCGGAGGTCGGTGATTCAAAGGTGCTCTTTGCACGTGTTGATGAGGCAAAGAAGCTTGCCGAGCTCGAAGCCGAGCGGCAGAAGCTGATCAAGGAAGCCGAGGAAAAGGCAAAGGCGACACAGGCTACAGAAAAGCCCGAAGGATGCGCCCTTATAGGCATAGAGGACTTTATGAACGTGGAGCTGAGGACTGCCGCGATAACGGCTTGCGAAAAGGTTCCGAAGGCTAAGAAACTGCTTAAGCTTCAAATAGACCTCGGATACGAGCAAAGACAGGTCGTCTCCGGAATTGCAAAGTTCTACGCTCCCGAGGATCTTGTGGGCAAAAAGATCATAGTAGTTGCGAACCTGAAGCCCGCGACGCTTTGCGGCATCGAGTCCAACGGTATGATATTGGCATCGGGCGATGATCGGATAAGAGTCGTATTTCTTGATCCCGAAACACCTCTCGGTGAAAGAGTAAGATAAGAACGCGCATTCATAAATAAGGGTCGGGATCTTGCGGTCTCGGCTCTTAAAAATAAAGGAGAAACGATGAATCATCTCGGAACGGTCACGCTCGAGACCGAGCATCTTATATTAAGAAAGTTCAGAATAAGCGATATCGAGCCGTTTTACCGCAATATGGCGAGCGACCCGGACGCCGTAAGGTTTCTTAATTGGGGCGTGCATAAGAACACCTACATAACCAAGAATACTATCGAAAGGGCGATCGCCGACAGCGAATATCCAGAGTCTTATATATGGTGTATCGAGCTTAAGTCGATAGGCGAATCGATAGGAAGTATACTTGTCACAAGACTTGATCCCAAAAGTGAAAAGGCGCGTGTGGGCTATTACATCGGAAGCCGATTTTGGGGCTTCGGATATATGACGGAGGCACTTTCAAGAGTAATAAAGTTTCTTTTCGAGAAGGTCGGACTTCTGTGTATAGAATGTGAACACGACGTCAAGAATATGGCTTCGGGCAAGGTAATGCAGAAATGCGGAATGGAGCTCGAGCGGACACGCAAAGCCGCATCCGTTAATAATTCGGGACTTTGTGACACGGCAATATACGGATTGTATTATTCCGATTATGAAAGGCTTAAGGACAAAACGGAATTTAAGCATATTTACGAGAGCTGACAGCTTGCGGGGGAGGATAACTCAAAAAGAATGGAAAACACAACATTAAAGCTTCCGCCGATCTTTGACTCTCACGCGCATTATACGGACGAAAGATTTGACTCCGAATATGAGGGCGGTGCCGCCGCCTTGCTTTCGGAGCTTTTTTCGAGCGGCAGGGTAGGGTGCATATTGAATGTATCGACCTGTACGGCAAATTCCGCCGAGGTCATAGAGATGGCTAAAAAATATCCGAATATGTACGCCGCGGTCGGCATACATCCGTCCGACATCGAGGATCTGCCCTTGTCGCTCGAGGAACAGATGGAGTTGCTTGAACGTATGCTCCTTCAAAAGGACGCGAACAAGATACGCGCCGTGGGCGAGATCGGACTTGATTACTATTGGGAACCCGTAAAGAAGCCCGAGCAAAAAGCATTTTTCGAGGCACAGCTCAAGCTTGCGATGAAGCACGACCTGCCCGTCGTGATCCACGATAGGGAAGCGCACGGAGACTGTTTTGAAATGACCTCGCGCTATCCTTCACTCCGAGGCGTCTATCACTGTTACAGCGGAAGCGCGGAGATGGCAAAGGAGCTCGTCAAAAAGGGATTTTATATTTCCTTCGGGGGAACGGTCACCTTTAAAAATGCAAGAAAGACGGTTGAAGCAGCGGCAGCGGTACCTCTCGAACGGATCTTGCTTGAGACCGACTGCCCGTACCTTGCGCCTACCCCTTACAGGGGGAAGCTGAATCACTCTGGACTTGCCGTCGAAACGGCAAAAATCCTTGCCGAGATCAAGGGCACAGACGCCTGCGAGCTGATAAAAACGACTTATCGCAACGCCTGCAAGCTTTTCGACATAACATCGGAAGTCTGATCCTTTTTGATGGCACAATATTGTTGTAAGTTTTCACCAAAAATCAAAATTTAAAAATGTGCATTACTGACAATCTGTATATGAAAACCGATTTTTTTTGGATATAGGTATTGCATTATGCTGAAATTTATAGTATAATAACAGATGTGATTGTGCATCGGGATGAATTTTCGGATGTGCGATCGTACATATATTTGTTGAATCTTATTTTTAAATAAATGTACGCCCGCAGACCTTGATCACGGGCGTAGGATGGAGGAAAACCAATGGCAACAGTTGATACCAAATCGATCAGAAACGTAGCCCTTCTCGGACACGGCGGGTGCGGAAAAACATCTTTAGCGGAGGCTATGCTTTACTTGACGGGAAGCATAGACCGTATGGGTAAGACTCCCGACGGAAATACTACCTGTGACTACGATCCCGAAGAGATCAAGAGAGGCTTTTCAATATCTGCTTCTTTTGCTCCCGTTATGTGGAAAAATATTAAAGTAAATATATTCGATACCCCCGGCTATCTTGATTTTGTCGGTGAAGTAAATCAGTCTCTCCGTGTTGCGGACAGCGCGCTCATCTGCGTTGACGCAAAGGCGGGCGTTGAAGTAGGCACGGAGCTTGCCTGGGATAACGCTATATCGGCAGGTCTCCCCAAGGCGTTCTTCATAAACAAGTGCGACGATATTGACGCTCATTTTGATACCGTATTCAATCAGCTTCACAGCACCTTCGGTACATCCGTATGTCCTGTATTCGTACCGATCAAGGACGGCAAGAACGTAACGATGATAGACCTCATCGAGATGAAGGCGTTCATCTATGACTCTAAGGGCAAGAGATCCGAAACACCTATGACTCCCGAGCTTGAGGCGATTGCCGCAGACTATAAGGAAGCATTTAATGAGGCTGTTGCGGGAACGAGCGACGAGCTTATGATGAAATACTTTGACGGCGAGGAGATCACCAAAGAGGAGGCTGCCGAGGCGCTTCACCAGGGTATCTTCGAGGGCACGATTACTCCCGTTTACTGCGGATCGGCAGTTAATATGTGGGGCGTTATCGCAGTTCTTGACGCTATCGCAGAGTCATTCCCGAGACACACGGCAAAGAAGGTCGAGAAGGATGTTGACGGAAAAGACGTTGCTATCGAGATTGAGGGCTCGCCCGCTATCTTCGTATTCAAGACCGTTGCTGATCCCTTCGTAGGTAAGATGTCATTCTTTAAGGTAATGAACGGCACGGTAAAACGTGATATGACGCTCAAGAACCTTACAACGGGCACAGCCGAGAAGATGGCTCATATATATACCGTAAAGGGCAAGAAGCAGAACGAGGTAGAGGAGCTTGCTTGCGGCGATATCGGTATGATAGCTAAGCTTACAAATACAAATACAAACGATACTCTTGCCGAATCGAGCACGGTATCGTACGCACACATTACCTATCCTACACCTTATATGGCTCAGGCTATGGTTCCCGTTTCTGCAGTTGATGAGAGCAAGATCTCGCAGGCTATCGCAAAGATGCTTGAAGAGGATCTCACCATCAAGTACGATAACGATTCCGAGACAAAGCAGATGGTCGTTTACGGTCTTGGCGATATGCACCTTGCAGTCCTTGCCGCTAAACTCAAGGCTCGCTTTGGCGTAAACGTAAAATACGATAAGGTAAAGATCCCTTACCGTGAAAGAATTACAAAGAGCGTTGACGTTGAGGGTAAACATAAGAAGCAGAACGGCGGTTCGGGTCAGTACGGTCACGTTAAGATCAGATTTGCCCCCGGCGAGGAGGAAGGTCTTACCTTTATCGTATCTGTTGTCGGCGGTACGGTTCCGAAGAACTTCAACCCCGCAGTTGAAAAAGGACTTCTCGATGCTATGCAGAAGGGCGTTGCGGGCTTCCCGCTCGTTCAGCTCAAAGCCGACCTTTACGACGGATCATACCACGCAGTTGACTCCGACGAGGTTTCCTTCAGAACCGCGGCAAGCATCGCATACAAAAAGTGCCTTGAGCTTGCAGCTCCCGTTCTTCTCGAGCCTGTGGGCGACCTTGACGTTACGGTTCCCTCGGATCTTGTCGGCGATGTAATGGGCGATCTCAATAAGAGACGCGGCGCCGTTATGGGTATGGATCCCAGCGAGACAAAGAAGGGCTATACCGTCGTTCACGCAACGGCTCCGAAGTCCGAGCTTGCCGACTACCCGATAGCTCTCCGTGCTATGTCGCAGGGACGCGCATTCTTCGACTACAAGGTAACGGGCTACGACGTAGTTCCCGGTAACATCTCGGCAAAGATCGTCGAAGAGTATAAAAAATCCCAGGAATAATGTATTAGATCAAACATAATATCCCGCCGCCGCGTTTTTCGGAACGCGGCGGCGATTTTCATAAACAGCTGCGCTTTTGTCTCTTTTATACATAAAAAACTAAATCTCGTTGCATTTTTTGACGAATGGGCTTTACAAGCCGGAAAAAGTATGCTATAATACACTTGTCAGACCAACCTGATATGTGCACTCTGTGTGTATTTTGCTTTTTTCTTGGGATACGTGTGCCATTTTGTTTACATACCTATTCTTATCATATTGAAGTTTGATAAAGTGCAAATTTAGTGCATAATGAAGAGTTGATGGATTGAGTGCTCGTATGTACGTACTGTTGCTTGGCGACGATTTGAAGTTTGCGTTTTTGTGCGCCGGCTTTGGTCAGCACACTTTGGGTATACAAATTTATTTATAAGGAGATAAGACTATGAAAAAACTACTAAGGCTTCTGCTTGCGGCATTGATTATTCTGACGATGACCACTTTGATGTTTACCGCGTGCGACGACGACAAGCCGAGCGAGAGCGACAAAGCGGCCGATAGCACGACCGTCGATCAAGGCACGGGCACCACGGCAGAGTCGGAGTCTGCGAAAACGACGACAAATCCGACAGGTCTGGAGCAACCGAGAGAAGACTTAAAATTTGAACTTAGTGACGACGGCGCAAGCTATTACGTATCCGGCATCGGTACTTGCAAAGATACGGATATTGTGATCCCGTCTGAATATAACGGGAAACCGGTGACGAGCATAGGCGAGAGCGCGTTCTACGATTGCACAAGCCTTACGAGCATCACGATCCCGAACAG
>CAYYND010000006.1:0-33171 GCA_964472845.1 uncultured Lachnospiraceae bacterium
GCGAGAGCGCGTTCTACGATTGCACAAGCCTTACGAGCATCACGATCCCGAACAGCGTGACGAGCATAGGCGATAAGGCATTCCAGCATTGCACAGGCCTTACGAGCATCACGATACCGGACAGTGTGACGAGCATAGGCAATTCTGCATTCGGTCAATGCACAAGTCTTGAAAGCATAACATTACCGTTTGTCGGTGGCTCGGCGACGGGAAATACATTCTTGGGATATATCTTTGGAGCAGTTTCCGTCAGCTATAATCCAAGGTATGTTCCAAGCTCATTGAAGTCTGTTACGATCACGAGCGCAACGAGCATAGACGAGGATGCGTTCTCCGGTTGCACGAACCTTACAAGCATCACGATCCCGGACAGCGTAACGAGTATAGGCGAGTGGGCGTTCGGCGGTTGTTCGAATCTTACGAGTATCACGATTCCGGACAGTGTGACGAGCATAGCTGAGGGTGTGTTCGACGGTTGCACGAGTCTTATGAGCATCACGATACCGAACGGCGTGACGAGCATAGGCGGGAACGCGTTCCGCAGTTGCAAGAACCTCACGAGCATCACATTCAAGGGAACTAAAGCGCAGTGGAATGCGATCAGCAAAATCAGCAATTGGAATTTTTCGACCGATTTATATACCGTTCACTGCACCGATGGTGACATAGCTAAATAAAAAACAGCGGAGCTTTCGTTCCGCAAAAAAACACCGAGTCAAAAGCTTAAACAAGCAATTGGCTCGGTGTTCGTTTTTGATATTATTTTTTAATAGATCCCGCCGAGAATGAGGAACGCGGAGCAGATGCCGAGGACTATGAGATCCGGCTTTTTGAATTTAAAGCCGCGGCGGAATATAGTGTATCCTGTTATCATTAAAGCGATCATAAATGCGTTGATTATAGCCGAATGTGTGCCGATCCATAGCGGAATACCCACGCCGTACAGAGGGATAAGCGTCGAATAGCCGAACGGGGATGTGGATACCTCGCCCGCGGTTTCGGTGCGCCTCGATCTGTACCGGAGGTAAAAGCCTATAAGGCACAAAACCGCGATAACGGACCAAATTATCATTGATCTGACGAATCTCTCGCAGTCGTTATCCAACAACACAGGATTATTAAGTGACGGCGAGGGGGACTTGCTCGTGGCAGCGTCAAAATAGTATCCGACGAAAAACGCGGGAGAAAATGCAATAAGGTTTGCTGCAATCGTCAAAATCGTGTCCGAATTGAATTCCCGTGCGATCCAGAGAAGCGGAACACACATAGCAAATATCCAAAGCAGGCTTATGACCGTGCCGTCGACGGTCGTGTTTGCCACGGAAAATGTAAACGAGAAAAAGGTATACGTTAGGACGCCGACGGCAAGCGCCGCAAAATAGAAGCCGATAAAATACTTCATTCTGAACAGCGACGCGTATTTGCCCCATACAGCCAAGGCGGACAAAAAGCTTGCGGTGTAGGGAATAAAAATGTGTATGAGTCCGTTTAAGTAATGCGCCAGCGCGATCGAGACCCTGTTGACAGGGAAAGAGTAGAGAGTATCGAGATTTTTCCTATTGTTGAGCGGCGAGAGCTCCATGATCGGCATAATAAATCCGAGCACAGAAACGAGCACGAGAAGGATAACCAAGTTGCTCGGGCAAGCTCTCGAAAAGCTCTCCGCGGCATATTTGCCGTCAACAAGGTAACGATCCACATAGCTCTCTATTCCCGTGTTTATTATCGACGGGACAAACAGTATGGATATCACGGTTATCACGGGTATTCTCATCCAAGTATCGCGAAAGCGATAGGAAAAATATTTGAAAAAGTTTTTGAAAAGTTCGGAAGAGCCGGAAAGTTTTTTCATCGTTTGCCTCCTTTTTGTGCTTCATTGACAAAGACCTCTTCAAAGTCGACCGGAAGCTCTTCCACGACCGCGGGCTCGAGCCTTTCGAGTCTTTCGAGCATTTCGCCGCCCTCTCCTTCGATCACGAGCGTGACAAATCTGCCGTTTATTGCCAACGAAACGACGGGCAGGGAAGCGAATCGCTCCTCGGATACTTCGTCCTTGAAAGCGAGCTGGAATTTTGAATATTTCGCTACCTTCTTGTCCATATCTCCGTAGCTCGATACGGTCTTGTTGTCTATAAAAATGTAGGTGTCGCAAAAGTCCTCTATTTCGCGGAGCGCGTGGCTTGAGATGACAACGGTGGTTCCGTTTTCCTCAACAAGAGAGATAATGCTTTCCTTGAAGATCTTCCTTGAAAGCGGGTCGAGCCCGTCGAATGCCTCGTCAAGCAAGAGATATTCCGGTTTGACCGCGAGCGCTACTGCGATATATATTTGTCTGCGCATACCTTTTGAGCAGTTGCGGAGCGGCTTTTTTTCGTTTATACCGAATTTTGCCACAAGCTCTTTGTATGCGGACATATCGAAATCCGGATAAAATACGCGGTACATTTTTACCATACTCAGCGCAGTTGTCTGCATATTGAAGTACGGGTCATCGGGGAGGAAGAAGACTCTTTTCCTTGTTTCCTCTTTAAGTATCGACTCGCCGTCGTATTCGACCGTGCCGTCGTCTGCTTTGTAAACGCCCGACATAATTCGGAGCAGGGTGCTTTTGCCTGCGCCGTTTGTGCCGACAAGTCCCGATATGCTTCCGCCGGGTATCTCGAGATCGACGTTTGAGAGTATCGTTGCTCTTCCGAGCGTATGATAATTGATGTTAATTTTGATCATCTTCCGAAAACACCTCCTCTAACTGTGCCGATAGAATCTGCTTCCTTACCCCGGCGTTTTTCAGCGAGATAAGGATGTCATTGTAAGCTGCGAGAAGCTGACTGCCTTCTTCGGAGATCGGTTCTGAGTTCGTATCGGATCGACTGCTCGCAGTAACGTAAATGCCTTTTTTGGGAATGCTTTGTATCAGCTCGCGATCTTCAAGTGCCGAATAGGCGTGCGCCATAGTGTTGGGATTGACACCAAACTCCGCCGCCGCAGATCTTATCGACGGCAATTTGTCACCGACCTTTAAGACTCCGAGCGTGATGTAGCTCTCGTACTTGTCGGCGATCTCAAGATAAAGCTCACGCTTACCCGAAAATTTGTATCGCATTCACTATCCCCTCCTTGACTGTAATACTTGTACCATCTGTACTATTTGTATTATATCATAATGCCGTATGTCTGTCAATGGGGAAAGGGCATCTTTTTGAAAAAAATTTAAACAATCAAAATAAAAAACGCCCGTGAAAAAATGTCACTCTTTGTGTCAGCAAAGAATATCAATTACGGAAAACAAAAAGAGGGAGTTTTACGGAATTGATATGCACCTCCAAAAGTGTCTAACTTTGAGGGTGCATATCATTTCCACGTTACTCTCTCCTTTATTACTTTGCGTCAGCAAAGATCTTATAGTCGGTTATGTTGCTCCGCAGTTATATTCGGCTTACGCCGAGTGGTATTCGGCTTGCGCCGAGTTGTATTCGCTATGCGAGTTGAGGGGCGAATAAATAAAGATATTAGATGATGCCCAGAATTATAAATCCTATCGTGTTTATCCCGAAATTCGCAAACATATGTACCGTCCATGAAAGGTAGATACAGTTGAATTTTTCGTTGAGAAAGTCAAATATTATTCCGCCGACGAAAAGTCCGAGCATAGCGAGCAAAAATAGGGGAAGATTGAACCAACCGTTCATAATTGCTACGTGATACGCGGCGAATGTTAGCGAGCTGAAAATATACGCGAGCGTACGGCTCGAATGTTCTTTCAGTATGAGAAAGGCAAATCCGCGGAAGAATACCTCCTCGAGAAAGGAATTCATAAAGGAGATATATATCGAAACATAAACGAAATTGTCACCGTTTACTCCGATCCCCTCTATAAGCCCCGCTATGGAAGAAAAATCGTAAAAGCCGCGAAGTATGAAATACGCACCGAGAATGATCGCAAAAACTCCCGCTCCGAGCAAAAGGGAAACGAGCACCCCCTTTTTTGAGGGGCGAAATATCTCCTTTATGCTTTTGATTTCATTTTTGTGGATCAGTGCGAAGGTGAGCATAACGCCGATAAACAGGATCACCTTGCAGACCGACTTTATTAAATAACCGGGCTGCCATACACCGTCAACCAGAGCCATAAGTACGCAGGCAAATACTACACCGAATACGATGCAGATCGCCTTCTTATCCTTGAAAAAAGCTTTGTTATTCATACCTTATTACATCCCTCCCCGAATCTTGCTCGGATCCGATACATACCGTTAGCACGTAAGAAGCCTCTTCGAACAGAGTATCATCGATCCTTCCGCCGTCCGAGGATACATAGACGCTTCGCAATTCCAACCGATTCTCGGTCGAATATTTTTGCGGATCGCCTCTGAAAAATCCAACGCCGAGATATTTTCCGAGTGCTTCGTGACACGTCCACAGACGTGTAAATTCCACCTCGGGAGAGGCGGACTCGCGTAAAATACGAAGCTCCGAAGCGGCAAAAAATCTGTCCGCGATCTTTTGTTGCCTGTCAAGATATTCCTTATCTACGCGTTCAATGTCGACACCGACGCTGAAGCCGCGACGTGCAAGGCATACCGCCATACTTTCCGAGTGCGAGATGTTGAATTCTATGTCGCACCCATCAAGTGCAGGCTTGCCGCCGTCAAGGATGGATAGGCTTGCCGTGCCTGGAGTAATTCCGAAATGTTCAAGACACCTTTGAAGTGCCGCAAAGCCAAGTGCCGAGCGGTTTCGGTCGGCAACCTTTTTGTACCTTTTTATATGCTCGTCGGCGCCGACAATATTTGATGGCGGTATATCACCGCAAAGCTTTTCATCGTAAATATCGTACGCCGACGCAAGGAGCAGCACACATTTTTCCTCGGCAAACAGAATCGGCTTGAAACGGATACACATAGGCGTACCTCAAACGTCAAGCCCCATTTGCGCCATCAATTTGCGATTGAATTCCTCGGCAGTGTTGTAGCCTGTCTTTTTCAGACGGTTGTTCATTGCCGCTATTTCAATTATGATAGCGAGGTTTCTACCGGGCTTTACGGGTATGGTAATGGAGGGAACATCAATATCAAGAATACTTATCGTCTCCTCGTCGATCCCGAGCCTGTCGTACATTTTACCCTGTATCCAATTCTCCAGATTTATAACAAGATCGATGCTTTGAGTGTCTTTTACCGCACCCATACCGAAAAGGCGACGTACATCTATTATTCCGATACCGCGAAGCTCAATGTAGTGTCGTATTATCTCAGGTGCGCTTCCGACCAATGTAATAGCCGATACCTTTTTGATCTCGACGGCGTCATCCGCAATAAGTCGGTGACCGCGCTTGACAAGCTCGATAGCCGTCTCGCTCTTTCCGACTCCGCTGTCTCCGAGCAAAAGCAGGCCCTCGCCGTATACCTCGACAAGAACGCCGTGGCGCGTAACGCGCGGCGCAAGCTCGACGTTGAGAAATGCGATAAGTGCCGCCATCATAGGACTCGTAGTCTGTGCCGTTCTGAACAGAGGAACGCCGACTTTTTTTGCCTCTGCGGAAAGCTCGTCGAAAATATCAAGACCTGTGGTCACGATAACGGCAACGGGGCGGTAATCTATGAAGGTGCGTATCCTTTTTGTGCGTGTTTCGATGTCACATTCCTTGAGATATCTGTGCTCTGCCTTGCCTATCATCTGTATGCGTGACGGATCGAAGAGCTCGTAATAGCCCGTAAGTGCAAGCCCCGGACGGTTTACCTCGGGGGTGTTGACTGCTATTTCGGCATAATTGTCGGGAATACATATCTTTTCAAGATTGAAATGATCCACCACTCTCGAAAGAGGAATACTGTAATTAAGTTCCATAATCGCACGTTCCTTTCTGTTTTTGGGCATATTTTGCCCATATAAACATCTGCCTATCTTATTATAACATCAGCCGAGACTTTTTTCAACAGGTAAATGTAAAAATGTTGAAATTGATCCATCGGTGATAACGTCAGGGTAATAAAAGACGCGATGCGGCATATACTTAAATGTCCGCGGCGGTCTTATGGCTTATCGCGAAAGGCTTATATCTGCTTTGACGACGAGATTTTTGTGAAATATCGATATTTTGCTATTTTCTATTGACAAAAACAAAAAGTTATGATATAATCGTAGCAATCATTCAAGAAAGGTGGATAAATATCTATTATGGAATCAGACACAAGTGACACTGATCGATGCAGTATGGTCACCTGCGATTCTTTAAAATCGAGCAAGTACAAAATTTTAATATGCTGACATTGCGCGTTCTGCGGTCCTCGGCTTTTAGCTTGTCTTTTTGAGCCGATATCGTACAGAGCGGTTTTTTTGCACTTATTTTCAGATCGACCTCAGCCGATCAAGATTTTAAAGAATTATCAGGAAAGGAATTTTTAACTAATAAAATGAACACAGATATTATAGGACAAATACTTCTTCAACTTATACTTATAGCGATAAATGCGATATTTGCTTGTACAGAGATCGCAGTCATTTCTGTCAATGATGCAAAGCTTGCCAAGCTTGCGGCAGAGGGAAACAAGAAGGCGATAAGGCTTGCCAAACTAAAAAATAAGCCCGCGCGCTTTCTTTCTACCATCCAAGTAGCGATAACGCTTTCGGGATTTCTCGGAAGTGCGTTTGCGTCGCAAAACTTCGCGGATCTGCTTATGATCCCGCTCAAAAAGCTAAACATTCCGATATCGGACTCCGTGCTCAACACGATCTGCGTCGTGCTCATCACGATAATACTTTCATACATAACGCTTGTATTCGGCGAGCTCGTTCCCAAGCGTGTAGCTATGAAAAAGGCGGAGAGCATAGCGCTCGGTATATCGGGACTCATCTCCTTCGTCTCCGTCCTTTTTGCTCCCATTGTTTGGCTTCTTACAGTTTCGACCAACGGCGTGCTGCGCCTTATGGGTATAGATCCCAATGCCGAAGATGAGGAAGTGACCGAACAGGATATCCGAATGATGGTAGATGTCGGAAGCGAAAAGGGCGTTATCGACGACTCCGAAAAGGAAATGATCCAAAACGTATTCGAGTTTGACGATCTTACGATAGATAAATTCCTGACACACAGGACGGATATAGTTTACCTCTATGAAGAGGACGGCGTGGATGTATGGTACGAGACGATATGCGAAAATCCTCACGCTTGTTACCCCATATGCGGCGAAACGGTGGATGACGTTACAGGTGTGCTTTACGCAAACGATTATTTCCGACTCAAGGATCGTTCCACCAAGGAAGCCATCCTTGAAGGCGCGGTAAGATCTCCTTACTTTGTACCCGAGACCTTGCGTGCCGATGTGCTGTTTGAGCAGATGAAGAAAACGGGTAACTATTTCGCCGTGGCTCTCGATGAATACGGCGGAATGAGCGGTATAGTAACTCTTACAAACCTTATCGAACAGATCGTCGGTGATTTTCCCGATGAGGACGCCGAGGACGGTGAGACTGTTGAAGAGGAAGAGATCAGACAGATCGGCGACCGTCGCTTCAGAATACTCGGCTCCGCTGAGCTTGAAGAGGTATCCGAAACGATCGGCGTCAAGCTTCCCGCGGATGAATTTGATACTTTCGGCGGCTATGTTTTCGGTATTTACGGAACCGTTCCCGACGACGGCACAACAATAAGTCTTGATACGGAGGATCTGCACATAGAGGTCTTGAAGATAAATGATCACCGTGCCGAAATAAACGAGGTGACCGTTTTTGAGAAGGACTTTGCCGAAGAGCAGGAAAGAGTATAACAGACCGATAGTTCACCGCTCGGTATGAACGATAGATCTGTACGGTAAAATATAAAAAGTGGACTGTCTCGATCAAACGAGGCAGTCCACTGTTATATTAAATGTTTTTTACATATCTGCGAGAAGCTCTTCAAGCTCTGTTACGGTATCGTCAAACACCTTCATGGCATTTGCAACGGCGTCGGGCTTTGTAAGATCAACGCCGGCGACTTTAAGCTCCTCGATAGGATGATCGCTTCCGCCGAGGGTCAGGAACTTGAGATATCCCGATGTATCGCCCGTTTCAAGTATCTTTGACGCGATGGTAACTGCGGAGCAGAAGCCCGTGGCGTACTGATAAACGTAAAATGCGTTGTAGAAATGGGGAATATACGACCACTCGTACGACATAATTTCGGGCACCTCTGCGCCTTCATAATATTTGCTTATAAGCGCGTTATAGGTGTCGCTGAGTGACTTTGCGGTAAGCGTTACGCCGTTTTTGTACATCTCGTGAGATTCCTTCTCAAATTCTGCAAACAGCGTTTGTCTGAATACCGTCGTGCGGAATCCTTCAAGAAAGTTGTTGAGGATGAAGGCGCGGCGCTTTTTGTCTGTCTCGGTCTTGAGAAGATGCTTTGTCATAAATACCTCGTTTACGGTCGAGGCAACCTCTGCGACCATTATCTTGTAATCACTGTTGACGTATTCCTGAGTCTCTGCCGATTTGTAGGAGTGCATGGAGTGACCGAGCTCGTGCGCGAGCGTGAATGCGTCATCGAGCGTGTCGGTGTAATTCAGCAGAACATAGGGATGAGTGCCGTATACTCCGCAAGAGAATGCGCCCGAGCGCTTGCCCTTGTTTTCGTAAACGTCTATCCATCCGTTTTCATACGCCTTGTCAAGAAGCTTGCCGTATTCCTTTCCGAGTGGCTTGAGTGCTTCTTTGACGAGCTTTTTGCCCTCTTCGTAGGGCATAGGATAATCCACATCCTCGATCATCGGCGTATAGAGATCGAACAGATCGATCTTATCGAGTCCGAGCACCTTTTTGCGGAGCTCGAGATACCGTCTCATGGTAGGAAGTGCCGCGTGTATCGCCTCTATGAGATTGTCATAAACGGAGAGCGGTACACAACTTGCGAAGAGCGCACGCTCGCGTGCGGAAGCAAAATTGTGTACGTCGGCAAAATAAGTATCAAACTTTACCGAGCCGGCATAAAGCTCTGCGAGAGTGTTGATATATTTCTTATGAGTTCCGAAATAACCGTTAAATGCGTCTTCTCTTACTCTGCGGTCCGCGCTTGCTCTGTATACCGAGAAATTACCGTTTGTAAGTCTTACGTCGTTTCCGTTTTCGTCCTTAATAACGGGGAATTCCATATCAACATTCGTGAGCATATCGAAAGCGTCGCTCGGAGCGTTCGAAACGTCCATAAGCATAGCGAGCATTTTTTCTTTTTCCGCGTCGAGAATATGAGTGCGACCTCTGAGGATGTTTTCGATCATAAAGCGATATTTTTCAAGAGAAGGATCCTTGAGATATTCCGTTATCTTATCCTCGGGGATCGCAAGTATCTCGGGCTCGATGAATGAGGTCATTGAGCTGATAGTCACGAGAAGTCTCGTTGCTTTGCCACTCAACTCAAGATTTTCGGGATCACTGCTGTCTCCGGATTTTCTCAGCATGGTGTAGATGTAAACGGGCTCTGCCTTTTCAAGCAGGGAATATACCGTATCAAGTCCGTGCTTGAGGGCCTCTGCGGATGCTCCGAGAGTTCCCATCACTGCTTGAATGTCGGGTACGGCTTTTTCAACCTCTGCAAACGCTTTTTCGTATGCTTCAAGATTTTCGTACATTTGTGACAGGTCCCAGGTGTATTTAGGGTCCATTTCGCTTCTGCTTCTGAGTTCCATATTTCGTCTCCTTTGCGTCTTTCAAGAATTACGGGAAGTTAAATACAACCCGACTTAATTGTAATTATTATACTGTTATTGCTCCTCAATGTCAAGAGAGAGCTTAAAAAATAGCCGAAATTCGTGCAAATTCCCATTTTAGACACTTGCAAAAGAAGCGGATTTGTGATATACTTGTCTTGAAATCAAGCTTGTTTGCTGTTGATATTTCTCGGAAAGGCGGTGAAGATCGTGCAGGATACATACTCGGCTGATATATATTCGGCGTCGGTCGGCACACTTCACGGCGTCGGTAAAGTTCGCACAGCGCAGTATGCGAAGCTCGGTGTTCATACCGTGTGGGATCTTTTGCGCCATTTTCCGAGGGCATATGAGAACCGCGGGCACATTCTGCCGCTTGATGAAGCGGATCCCGAGGTAAGATGCTCGGTCATTCTTACCGTTGCGACCGTTCCGAGAACGGTGCGCATAAAAGGGAGAATGTATCTTACAAAGCTTCGTGCCTTTGACGGTCTACACAGCTGCGAAATCACATATTTTAATCAGCCGTATTACGCGGATAAATTCGTCCCCGGAGAGGTATTTAGATTTTGGGGTAAGGTGGAGAGAAAGGGAAATGCGTTTTTTATGGCAAGTCCCGTGGCTGAACCTTATGACGAAATGTCGCCTTTGCCGGAACTGTACCCCGTTTATCGACTTACTGAAGGATTGAGCGGCACTCAAATTCAAAAGGATATAAAAAGCGCACTTTCGATGGCGGCGCTTTCTCTGAATGATACGCTTCCCGATGAATTGATGATAAAAAACAGTCTCCCGACGCTTATGTACGCGCTGAAGACCATCCATTCTCCCGATTCTTATGAGTCTCTTGCCAAGGCTAAACGCCGTCTTATGTATGACGAGCTGTTGACCTTCGCACTCGGTATGAGGATGACGCACGAAAAGCACGAGCGTGAGCCTGCCTTTGCTTGCGCGGATACGGATACGTCGGAGCTTGAGTCTTTACTTGAATTTAGCCTTACTGACGGTCAGCGGTCTGCGATAGAAGCTATAAAAACGGATATGTCTTCTCCATACAAGATGAGCCGTATCGTTGTCGGAGACGTCGGATGCGGAAAGACGGTCTGCGCCGCGGCGGCTATGTATATCGCCGTTAAAAACGGCAGACAGGCGGCACTTATGGTGCCTACCGAGATACTCGCAAACCAACATTACAGCGATCTGTCTTGCCTTTTTGCAAAGCTCGGAGTAAGATGTGAGCTTTTGACGGGAGCGGTGACGCCGGCGAATAAGAGAAGGATCTATGCGGGGCTCGTTTCCGCTGATCCGAGAGAAAGAATAGATGTTGTTATAGGGACGCAGGCACTTCTTTCAGACGGTGTAGAGTTCGCATGCCCCGGTATAGTTGTTACCGACGAGCAGCACAGATTCGGTGTTCGTCAGAGGGCGGCACTGTCCGATAAAAACGACGGCGCGCATCTGTTGGTTATGAGTGCGACACCGATCCCGCGTTCGTTGGCACTTGTTATGTACGGCGATCTTGATATTTCAAAAATATCCGATATGCCCCCCGGCAGACAACGGGTCGATACGTTCGTGGTAGAT
Source organism: uncultured Lachnospiraceae bacterium (assembly GCA_964472845.1). Lineage (GTDB taxonomy): Bacteria > Bacillota > Clostridia > Oscillospirales > CAG-272 > HGM12650. Next base: position 11,268 of record CAYYND010000006.1, read on the forward strand.
GAGAGTTACAGAGCACGTCTTAATGCCTTTATCCGTAAGCTCGTGGGAGAGGGAGGGCAAGTTTATGTCGTCTGCCCAGCGGTTGAAAGCGAGGACGAGGTTGCCGATGATGAGATATCGTTTGAAGATATTTCGGTATCTCGTAAAATAACCCGAAAGCCCAAAATGAGATCTGCGGTACAGTTTTCAGCAGAGCTTGCCGAGGAACTTTGCGGAATATCCGTTGCATTCGTTCACGGGAAGATGAAGAGTGCGGAGAAGGACTTGATAATGAAATCATTTTCGGACGGAGATATCCAAGTTCTGGTCTCTACCACCGTGATCGAGGTCGGAGTCAATGTTCCGAATGCTTGCCTTATGATAGTTGAAAACGCCGAGCGCTTCGGACTTTCGCAGCTGCATCAGCTCAGAGGCAGAGTCGGGCGCGGCAAGCGTAAGTCATACTGCGTTCTCGTCAACGGAGAGGAGAGACGGAGCGGAGCGGCGCCTTCGACGGCTTCCGAACGCTTGAACACAATGAAAAACACCTATGACGGCTACGTTATAGCCGAAAAGGATCTTAGCCTTCGCGGTCCGGGCGACTTTTTGGCAAATGCTTCCGGGTCTGAAATAAGGCAGAGCGGCGGGCTTAAGCTGAAGCTCGCGGATATGTGCGACGATACGGGACTATTTGAGAGTGCCGTAAATGACGCAAAGCAACTTATAGAAGAAGATCCCTCGCTTGGAAAATACCCTGAGCTTTACGCCGAGATAACAGAGCTTTTCAGGATAGATCCGCGTTCCATAAGCTGATCTGCCCAAATATACAAATATATAACTAAAAACAAAGGAGAACTGAAAATGTCCAAATGTCTCATAGTTATCGATCCGGGTCACGGAAGATACAACAATCCACATACCACAAAAGAGGGCTTTTATGAGGGTACTCAGAACTATATCCTTTCCTGCTTCCTGAAAAAAGCACTCGAAAAAAGAGGCTTTCAGGTGCTTACGACAAGACCCGAGCTTGATGACGATCCGTCGCTTGAGGATAGAGGATATATGGCAGGAAATAACGGCGCAGAGCTGTTTCTTTCCCTCCATTCCAACGCCCCCGGAACCGCAACACCGCCCGAAAGATATCCGCTCGTAAGAGGTGTTTGCGCGTATTATACGCTTACCCAGCCCGAGCTCAATGTTCCGCTTGCGGAAGCGCTTGTAAATAAGATCGCCGAGGTAATGCACACGGAAAACAGGGGTATCAAAACCAGAGCATATCCTGATAATCCCGGCGTGGATTTTTACAGCGTTATCAGAAACAGCGTTGCTTCGGGATGCAAGCGTTCGATACTTGTCGAGCACGGATTTCATACCAACCCCGAAGATTCGGCTTTCCTCCAGAGTTCGGAGTGCCTTGAAAAGCTTGCCGAGGCAGAGGCAGAGGTAATTGATTCAATACTTGGCTGATATCGGGTGCTCGGATCTAAAGTGCACTGATAAATTCGGCATAATTGTGATTATTTTGCAAATTATTAACAATAGACGATAAGTATCCTATTGACAATCGGGCTACAAATAAGTATAATATATAAGTAACAATGAATTATTGCGATCAATTTGCAGTATCAATACTTTTCGGAGGTTAATTATGAAAAAGTTTTTAGCCCTTATTCTTGCGGCTATGATGATTTTGACTTTGGTTTCTTGCAACAAAGATGATAAAGGTGATGACACAGACAAGGGCAACGAAGGTGAAACTAACGATGTTGCTGAGAAGACCGAGTTTACGTATGAGATCGGAGCAGGCGATACAGCAATTATTACAGGCTATACGGGAGATGACGTTTCATACGGTCTGCACGAAGTAAAGGTACCTGCAGAGATCGACGACAGAGAGGTAGTTGCTATCGGCGAAAAGGCTTTCTACGGCAGCAGCTCGATCACTTCCATTGAGCTTCCCGATACGGTTAAATCAATAGGCGACTTTGCTTTTGCCAATTGTAAGGTTCTTGCATCGATAAATATACCCGAGACGGTTACCGAAATAGGTAAGTATGCTTTCACAAACTGTGTAAAGCTTGCAAACTTCCCGTTTCCCTCAACTGTTACCGTTATCGGTGACGGCGCATTCTACGGTTGCGCATCGATAAAGACACTTGAACTTCCCGCATCGCTTACGACCATAGGCGATTATGCCTTCTGGGGCTGCACGGGTATTACATCCGTTGAGATTCCCTCAAGCGTAAAGATGCTCGGCAAACAGGCATTCTGGAACTGCTCCAAGCTCGCAAGTGTACAGCTTACGGACAGCATCGAGGCTATCGGTGAGTTCGCGTTCGGAAGCGTTCAGGCGACCGAGGGGAGTGTTGTTGCCGTTGTTAAGGCTCCCGCAGGATCATATGCTGCTGAGTATGTTGCGGCAAGCGGCTATCCTACCAAATAATTACTGAATTTGATATTTACGGACTGCTTTTTTGACGGCAGTCCGTTTTTTGATGAAATTAAAGGCGAAATTAAATTTATTTTGCTTTGATTTACATATTGTAAATTAACTTGCACACGCCGATTTTCGCGCTTTTTCTGTTGCAAAAAGCTTTGGTTTGTGTTAGAATATGTATGATGGCGGATGTCGCTCAATATATGTTTCCAACGATTATTTTGCCGCCGTAGGCGGCGGAAGGGAGATTGATATGAACGTAATAAAGCTTCTTTTGCGTAAGAGCAGTGTGTGCTACATTTATGACAGTAATACATTGCGCCAAGGTCTTGAAAAAATGAGGATATACGGATACACGGCGGTTCCCGTGATATCGGATGAGGGCATTTATGTCGGATGTGTGAGCGAGGGTGACTTTTTGTGGCATATAATAGCAACGGGCGACGGCAGTATGAGATCTCAGGAGCAATACAAAATAAAGGATATTATAAGACCTGATTACAATCCCGCGGTAAAGGTCGATGTAGGTATGGATGTATTGCTTGAAAGATCGTTGCATCAAAACTTCATTCCCGTTACAGATGACAGAGGCGCGTTCATAGGGATCGTAACGAGAGCTGACATAATCAAGCATTGCACAAAGCCGAATATTCAAAGCCCGTCAAGGCTTGGCGATACATTAAAGATGGATGAGAGCAAGATCTCCTGAGAGATAATGTCCTTGAATTAAATATGCTCGGCAACCGAGGTCTTTCTCAATGTTGCCGAGTTCATATTTTTTTTACATCTTTGCCTTTCAAACTTTGATTTAGGGATTGACAAATCATTTGTTTTGAGGTATAATATCGCTTGTAGGTCGATGCAACGGGCCGCCTACAAGTATTTTGGAGAAGTACTCAAGAGGCCGAAGAGGCGCCCCTGCTAAGGGTGTAGGCCGGGCTAACCGGCGCGAGAGTTCAAATCTCTCCTTCTCCGTACAAAGAAACGTCCACCGAGAGGTGGGCGTTTTTTTGTACGTAAAAGCGTGGGTCAAGCAGAACTGTCCGCAAGAATGTAAGAAGAGATAGGCGAGAAATCAAGCCGAAAGATAAGACGTGTTGAATTGTTGCGTACAAGGTGGAATTATTCATATATTTGTGCTATAATCACAATAGGATTTTATGTGCGGCTTTTACTGCGATGCTTGCCCTACATACATAAGAAGCGCTTGCCATGGCTGTGAGGAAGAACACACTATTGGGGATTGCTTCGCCCGTGTCATCCTGAGTGGAGCAAAGCGGATTCGAACTTTTTCGTCCGAGATCCCAAACGGATGCTATGCACCGTTTGATCCTCGCTACGCTCGGATTTCGACTGCGCTCAGGATGACACGGACGAAAAAGCGCCGAGCAACGCGAAGGCGGGATCTCGGGTGAAAGCGTAGACTGCCTGAGATTCCGCTTCTTTCCACGTTACGTCCTTCATCAAGCTGAAAGACGATAAGATCGTCGATATGGATGAGTATTGGGCAGATGATGGCGAAGCTCCAAAATGGCGGCAAGATATGAAGACTGGAAGAAAGATAAAATGAGCATTATTAAAAACGAAATACCGATATTGGAGTTTGATACCGAGCAAACAGCGGTCATCAGCCCCACTCACGAAAGATTAGATTTGAAGCTCCCGAAAAAGTGCGTGTTCGGCTCTTGCAGCCGTTTCCGCTTTCAGAGGTGCTACATGGGGTATGATACTCTACACCGCAGACAGCCTTGCCGACGTGGATAAATATGACGAGCGAAATTGGGGCGGCAACGCATACGAATATGCGCTGACACTCTGCCTTGATGCGGTACTTAAATTATAACTATCAAATTGATGTATCAACACTTCCACAAGTGTTTTGAATACAAATACGAAACAGAAAGGGTGGTTTTTTATGAAAATGAGTCGTGTATGGAGGGTTCACGCTTCCTAACCCTCCGAATAAAATTTTGGAGGAAACAAAATGGAAAACCAAATCACCATCCGTGAAGCAGTCACGGAAAACGACGTTGCACTCTTTTGGGAGCAGCTTCACACCTATTACAAACGGGATGCGTTTCCCGACCCAAACGCAGAGGAAAGAGATAACTTCCTCGGTGATGAATACCGATCCACGATGCAGGAGATCCACGGCAGACCGCAAGATCGGTGTTACTATCTGTTCTTTCAGCGGAACGGACAAGATATAGGCTTTGCCTTGCCGGTGATATATACTTCCGAGGATGGCAAATGCTTCATTATGGAATACTGCGTATATCCGGAATATCGTGGAAACGGTACAGGCAAAGAATGTGCCAAGGTTCTGTTGAATTGGGCAGAAGAAAACGGCTCACTTTATGCCGAATTGAATTGTGGCGGTGATGATCGACGTCCCCGCTTTTGGAAAAGTGTAGGTTTCATTGAAAACGGTGTTGACGAATGGGGCGAACCGTTGATGATCTTGCCTCCTAAAGATGAAATGCCTTTCACCGTGGAAGTCCTGTCCGCCTAGACCGATTGGCAGCTTTTAAAATTGGAGAACGGTTTCAAAAAAGACATCGGTGAAGAAACACTCACAGAGAAAAAGCAGAAACAGCTTCAGCAAGCGATCAAAGATGGTAAGATTACTTTCTTTGTTGCAAAGCGTGGATACCGTGCTGTCGGTATGTGTAGTGTTGCAAAATGCTATTCTACCTTTTCTTGCTCCGATACGGGAGTATATGATGATTTTTACATCGAACCGGCTTTCCGTGGCAAAGGCATTGCTCGGAAATTGGCAACAGTAGCACAACTATGGTGCAAGGAAAACGGTATATCGAGCTTAACGGTATGCTGTGCGCCGTGTGATGAAAAGATGTATCAAGCTCTTGGCTTTGACATCGGTTTGGGTATAACTTTCGCACACATTGAATAACTGACACAAGGGCGGCGATTCGGTTCGCCGAGTCGCCGCCGATTACTAAATTAGGAAAAGACTATGATGCTTAAAACTGAAAGACTAACCATCCGTCACATCGTTGCGGATGATTGGAAAAGCATAAAAGATATTTGGGTGGACTTTAACACTTCCGCCTTTTCACAGTACGATAAGCCGCACATCACCGATGACGAGGATGTTCGTTCGAGGATCGCAAAATGGGCAGCGGCGAACAGCGGCACCGAGCATATGTTTTTTGCTATCTGCCTTGGTGATACCGTTATCGGGTACAGTGCCTTTAACATCCGAGAGAACGGATACGAGATTGGATACGAGATCGGCTACTGCTTTCACTCCGCATATCACGGCAAGGGCTACGCAAAAGAGAGCCACTTGGCACTCATTGAATATATGCGTAAGCTCGGCATCAAAAGGCTGACCGCTGGTACGGCGATAAAAAACACGCCATCCGTTGCGCTTCTCAGATCATTGGGCTTTGAGCTGATCGAAACCGAAAAGGTGTCGTTCTACAAGGATGCCGATGACAACGATATTGTGTTTGACGGCGGTGTGTTTGAATTGAATTTGGAGAAAAAATAATGACAGAAGCGCAGAAAGAAATGCTGAATTTTGCAAAAGAATTCTTCAAAAAGCACTTGACAAATTACGCGCATTGTGATAAAATACTTTCATCGTTAAAAAACAAAGGCGTTTGAACGGAAATAAGTAACCGTTTTCGGCGTTTTAAGAGAGCCGCTGTTTGGTGCGATGCGGTAAACGTTGGATCCTGCGAATTCATTCCGTTAGCTGTGGGCTGAAGGCTTCCTGCTGTGTAGGTCTTACCGGGTGCGACCGTTATATCGTGACGGTGTATGATGGTACACCCAATGAGGCTCTTTTTGTGAAAAAAGGGTAAAACAGAGTGGTAACGCGGCGTGAGCCGTCCCTGTATCCTTCTCATTTTTTGAGGCGGAGCAGGTTTTTTGTTTTTTTGCGGTAATTTAATCCTTTAAATCTTAAACAAATACCAATGAGGAGACACAAAAATGAAAAAGATCATTTCTATTATGCTTATCGCGATGCTCTGTATAGGCACGTGCATTTCTTTCGCTTCCTGCGAGAAAAAAGAATATGATTTTACAGTCGGCGTTTGCCAGCTTATGGCGCACGAGTCTCTTGACAAGGCGACGGAAGGCTTTATTGACGCGCTCAAAGAAGAGCTTGAAAAGGCAGGCAAGACCGTGGATATCGATGTTCAGGTAGCGGGCGAGTCCAATCTTTGCAGTACCGTCGTGAAGGCTTTTACCGCTAAGAATGTTGATCTTATTATGGGTAATGCGACTCCGTCTTTGCTCGCTGCGGCTAATGCTACGACATCCATCCCCGTTCTCGGAACATCTGTGACCGACTACTCCGACACATTCTCCGGAAGTATCCCTTCCAATGTTTCCGGTACGTCCGATGCCGTACCTTTTGCAGAGCAGGCAAAGATGATGATAGATCTGCTCGGACTTACCGCGGGTGACCGCGTCGGCGTACTTTACTGCTTGAACGAGTCGAACTCTCTTGTTCAGTATAATGCGGTCAAAGCGTATTTTGAGGCTGAAGGAATCGCGGTTGAGGCATATACCTTCTCGGATACTACCGAGCTTCAGACCGTTGTTACATCTGCGGCTAACGATTGCAAGGCGATCTATGTTCCGTCAGACAATACGGTCGCGGATAATGATTCCATAGTAGGCACTATCTGTAACGACAAAAAGATCCCGGTCTACACAAGCTACGGCGGATCCATCTGCTTTGCAAGCCTTGCCATCGATTATTATGAGCTCGGCAGAGAAACGGGAAGAATGGCGGCAGAGATACTTCTCGGAACAAGATCCGTATCCGACATCGAGATCAAGACGCTTACTTCTTCGGAAGTATATAACGAGGAGATCTGCAGAATGCTTGGCATAACGATACCGAAAAATTAAAATATCCTGAGGTAATTTGAAATTATGGCTTTTTTGAATTCTTTACCGGGCGCGACGGCGGAAGGACTCATATGGGGACTTATGGCGATCGGTATATATATATCCTACAAAATACTTGATATTGCCGATCTGACCGTTGACGGCTCGATCTGCACGGGCGGATGCGTGTGCGCTGTTATGATAGGCGGCGGCGCCCCTGTTTGGCTCAGCGTTATCGTAGCATTTCTTGCCGGAGCACTTGCGGGAACGCTTACGGGTGTCCTTCATACGGCACTCGGTATTCCTTCGATCTTGGCGGGAATACTGACTCAGCTCATACTTTATTCCGTAAATCTGACGATACTCGGCGGCAAATCTCTTATGGCTATCGATCCGAGAAAAAATGATCTTTTGCTCCATATGAGCGACAACATAGGCGCCATACTTGCGATGGGTATCATAATAGTTCTCGTGATAGTCGTGCTGTGGCTGTTCTTCTATACGGAGATAGGGCTTACCTTGAAATCTACCGGCGATAACCCGGATATGAGCCGTGCACAGGGCGTTGATGTGAAATTCAATAAAGTGCTCGGACTTGCCATATCGAACGGTATCGTGGCTTTTGCGGGAGCTTTGCTCGCTCAGTATAAGGGTTCCGCAAACATAAACGACGGCAGAGGTGCGATAGTTATAGGACTTGCGGCGATCTTTATCGGACTTTCCGTATCTCTTAAGATAAAGCCGAATTTTGTCGTCAGCCTTATCGGAGTTATCGGCGGCGGAGTCGTGTACTACATCATATACAATTTCGTCATATTGTTGGGGCTTAAGACGGATTACCTTAAGATGCTGTCGTCACTGATAGTTATAATCTTCCTTGCGGTTCCGTACTTGAAACAAGAGTATTTTACGAAACGCAGATCTATCAAGGATCTTACACCGTCTTCCACAAGCTCTGCGGGAGGTAACAAAAATGCTTAAGATAACCGATCTTCAAAAGACATTCAATCCCGGGACGGTGAACGCCAAGGTAGCACTCAGCGGATTCGATCTTCATATAGCCGAGGGAGATTTCGTTACGGTAATAGGCGGTAACGGAGCGGGAAAGAGTACGCTCCTTAACGCCATCGCGGGAGTATGGAAGCCCGACTACGGAACCATCGAGATCGACGGCGTCGATGTTACGAATATGCCCGAGCATAAGAGAGCAAAATTTCTCGGCAGAGTATTTCAGGATCCTATGAAGGGAACAGCACCCGATATGGAGATCGCGGAAAACCTGTCGATCGCCGCAAGACGCGGTACTAAGCGTAAGCTTATCAGAGGCTGTACCAAGAAAGATCGCGAAGCGTACAAGGCACTGCTTGCAGAGCTTGATCTCGGGCTGGAGTACAGACTTTCGACCAAGGTAGGCTTGCTCTCGGGCGGTCAGCGACAAGCTGTAACACTTCTTATGGCGACTCTGAAAAAGCCCAAAATACTCTTGCTTGATGAGCACACCGCGGCTCTTGACCCAAAGACCGCCGCAAAGGTGCTTGAGATCACGGATAAGCTGGTCAAAGAGAATTCGCTTACCACTCTTATGATCACCCACAATATGCACGATGCGATCGCATACGGAAACCGCCTCATTATGATGGATGAGGGGCACGTTGTCGTCGATGTCTCGGGCGAGGAAAAGAAAAATTTGACGATCGAGCAGCTGCTCGGACTTTTCGAAAAGGCGAGCGGAAACGCATTTACCGACGATAAGACCATACTTTCAAAGTGATACCGTAAATCAAATTTCAAATCCAAACGAATAAAAGCTACCGTGCGGTCAAAGACTTTTTGCGGTAGCTTTTTCTGTACCGTGACAGTGAAAAATGGCTGTTGAAAAAAGCTTTGCGGTATGATATAATAAGAGTATGGATAAAGGACCTTATTCGGAAAGGAATTAGAATGATTATGTATAAATACGAATACGAGACCGTAAATTGTGACTTTGGCGGTTGGGGATTTGGCTCGGGAAACATATACGAGATAGAGGATTACCGTGCTGTCATAAGCAAACGCGCGGCAGATGGATGGCGTTATGTCGGCTATATTCCTACCAAGCAACGCGGGACGGGTCACATCCAACAGCTTGATCTGATCTTTGAAAAAGAGGTGTAGACCGATATGAATAAAGTGATCGCAATAATTGATGACGATATACACATCGGTAATATGCTCGAAGAAGTCCTTGAAAAAGAGGGATATGGCACACTTCGCGCCTATTCGGGAACGGAAGCTCTGATGCTGCTTTCGCAGAAAACTCCCGACCTTGTATTGCTCGATCTTATGCTCCCGGGACTGTCGGGTGAGGAGCTCTTGCCAAAGATAAAGAATATTCCCGTGATCGTCGTAAGTGCCAAGATCGACGTGGATAATAAGGTCGATCTGTTGCTTGGCGGGGCGGTGGATTACATAACAAAGCCCTTCAATACCAAGGAGCTTCTTGCGAGGATAGCGGTAGCTTTGCGAAATTCAACCCTTCGGACCACGCTGTTGCATTACGATACGATCACCTTGAACACGTCGAACTATACGGTGACGGTAGGTGATGCGGAGCTGAAGCTGACGAGAACCGAATATGCCATATTGAAATGCTTGATGCTCAACAGCACGCAAGCAGTGTCAAAATCGCAGCTGCTTGACCATATAAGTCTTGACACTCCCGATTGCACGGAAAGCTCGCTGAAGATCCACGTCAGCAATCTCCGCAAAAAGCTCCGTGACGCTTCGGGCAAGGACTACATCGAAGCGGTTTGGGGTATCGGCTTTAGACTTTGCAAATGATCTTTACTAAATCTTAACTGTTTTCTTTACCGTTATCTTTACGATATCATACTATAATGACAGCATCGAAATTTTAGGGAGGTTAAAATTCAAAATGGAATATGTACTTACGACCTCGGCGCTGTCAAAGACTTATCGTAAATTTGAAGCGTTGAAGGACTTAAACATTCACATTCCCAAAGGAGCGATCTACGGCTTTGTGGGAAGAAACGGCGCAGGTAAGACTACACTTATTCGCGTAATTTGCGGCCTGCAAGAGCCGACGGGAGGCGAATATGCACTTTACGGCATATCAAACAATGATAGGAAAATTTCAACAGCTCGTCACAGAGTGGGCGCGGTAGTTGAAACGCCGTCGATCTACCTTGATATGAGCGCAGAGAACAACCTAAAACAGCAGGCGCTTATTCTCGGCTTGCCAAACTATGACAGCATTCCCGAGCTTTTGAAGCTCGTGGGACTTAGCGATACGGGTAAAAAGAGAGTCCGTCATTTTTCGCTCGGTATGAAGCAAAGACTCGGCATCGCGGTTGCTTTGCTCGGAAACCCCGACTTCATCGTTCTTGATGAGCCCATAAACGGACTTGACCCGCAGGGTATCGTCGAGATAAGAGAGCTTATTTTGAAGCTCAATCACGAGCGCGGAATCACCGTGTTGATCTCAAGCCACATTCTCGGAGAGCTTTCCAAGCTCGCTACACATTACGGCTTTATAGAAAAAGGACATATAGTAAAAGAGATCAGTGCCGCAGAGCTTGAGGCGGCTTGCCGCAAATGCGTTCGCGTGGAGGTCAGCGATATGAAGGCTCTTGTGCGCGTGCTTGACAGAATGGAAAAGGAATATGAGGTAATCTCTGATACTCAAGCCAACATCTACGGAAGCATAGTTCTGTCCGAGCTCGTTATGGGACTTGCTAAGGAGGGCTGTACTCTCATAAGCTCACACGAACAGGACGAGGATCTTGAGACCTATTACATCAACTTGATCGGAGGTGAGGGCAATGACTAAATTACTTCACGCCGGTGTGCGCAGATATCTTCACAGCGTCATCTTTTGGCTCGGCATCCTTGCCACGGTGGTCGTTGCGCTTATTTGCTCATATAACACATATATGTGGTGTCTTGATGATTTTTATATTATGATCGAATTTATTGTCTTTGCAGTGGTCATCTCGTGGCTTATCGGCAGAGAACACGCAGAGGGCAGCTTCCGCAACAAGATCATTGTGGGACATACAAAGGGCGAGGTGTTCCTCTCCGAGCTGGTACTTGCCGAGGGCGCGGCGATTGCTATGTTTTTGGTCTACGCCGTCATTTTTACCGCATTTAACAGCTATACCTTCGGTGTTCTTCCGACGAGCATCCTTGTTTGGATGTTTGTCGATGTGTTGCTCGTAAATATGTTTTTTGCGGCAATGGTGACCGTTGTTGCCTGCTTAATTAACAATAGATTTATAGCCTTGGTGGTCGGTGTGATCCTGGTGGTGGCTGTTGCGTTTTTCTCACATCAACTTATCAATCTGCTGAACCAGCCGGAATATAATGTGGAATATGACTATGAGAAGGTCGAAATCACCGACGATGACGGGAATGTATATATTTCTTTCGATGCCATTCCCGATTCAAGGCGTCTGGTCGAGAACCCCTATTACGTTGGCGGGGCGCCTCGACAGGTGCTGATCGCGGTTGAGCATCTGTCACCGTATTGCCATATCTGTGAATACAATTCTATGGCGTATAGTTGGTTTGGGTACGGTTATTTCAGCGAATACAGCGATGAATGGAGGTATCATCTGTCTTCGGATATGCCTACCGAGGACGATATACGCAATACCGCAATCAACAGTATATATACAATAGCAGTGCTGGCGGCAGTCTGCGCACTCGGATACTTCTGCTTCCGTAAAAAAGAATTGAAGTGAGGTGAGAGGGATGCTCCCTTGGATAATTTGCGGCATACTTGCCGTGATACTTTTTATACTTTTGATCAAAATAAGAGCTATGCAAAAGAGTATGGACGAGATATGCTCTTGTCTTTCGGAGCATCTTTCCTCTGACACAAATCAGCTTATTACGGTTTCTTCAAGTGACAGGCACGTGCGGCACCTTGCAAGCGAGATCTCAAGGCAGCTTACCGAGCTTCGCCGTCAGCGTAGGCAGTACATAAACGGAGATCGCGAGCTTAAGGAAGCCGTTACTAATATATCCCACGATCTGCGCACACCTCTGACGGCTATCTGCGGCTATCTTGAATTGCTTGATGCCGAGAAAATGACGGATAACACAAAACGGTACGTAGAGCAGATTTCAAACCGCACCGAAGCGCTCAAAGCGCTTACCGAAGAATTATTCAGATACTCGGTTGTCTCGTCGGTATCCGATCTGAGCTACGAAAAGGTCAATTTGGGCAGAGTGCTTGAGGATACACTCATCTCCTTTTACGGAGCATTTGAGCAGAATAACATCACACCGAGCATCTCTTTACCCGATAGCGTGATCATGCGCACTCTTGATAGATCTGCTCTTTCACGTATTTTCGGAAATATCGTCAGTAATGCAGTCAAGTACAGCGACGGGGATTTTGCGGTAACAATGAGCGATGCGGGAGAGATCACGTTCTCAAACACGGCGCGCGAGCTTTCGTCGGTTGACGTCGGAAAGCTCTTTGACCGATTCTATACCGTTGATACCGCGCGCAGATCCACGGGACTTGGTCTGTCGATCGCAAAGCTTTTGACCGACAGAATGAACGGAAGGATCACCTACGATTATAAGAATTATATCCTTTCGATAACCGTATACTTCGCCGAGGATAGCGGTGTTGAATCGTGACAAAAATAAAAAAGATCGACTTGCCAATGATTTGCCTGTCGATCTTTTGTGCTTTTGGCATCACTTTTTCGTTAATCTATGTCCGAATATATGGCTTTTTTTGAGAGCCTTGAAAAGTACAGTGCCAAACAATCCCGCGGACACAATTTCTCCGAGTCCTACGGTTATCATAAAAAATATGACTGTGCCGTCAAGTCCGTATGCGTATTTAAGCACGAATGGTATTATCAGAGCGTTGGCGAGTACGGTCGGTATCGGCACAGTCCATGCGTGCTTTTTCAGCAGGGCGCCTATGAGTACTCCGATAAAGCTTGCAAGCGTTCCGAATACGATGTCGGGTAACGGCAGTCCCATAATGAAATTTGATAAAAGGCATCCGAGTGTTACTCCGGGTATTGCCGCCGGGGTGAAGCATACGAGCACGCACAGCGCCTCGGATATTCTTACCTGTATTGCGAGATTTGCAAGTCCCAGGGCGTAGCTTATCAACGTCAAAGCGACGTAGAGGGCGGCAATGACTGCGCAAAGGCACAGGTATTGCGTTTTTTCGGTGGTGTGTGATCTTTTCATTTGTTCTCCTTAGTTTTGTTTCAAGTGAGGATGGTTACGAACTCACTGTTTTGACGGCAGTGTCATAAAATTACCCGATATATACGCTATTCGAGCATAAAATGGCGAAAGCCAGACGTATATTATAATACAAGACGAGGAAAAAGTCAATACCCGATCCGAGCTTTGCCGAATAATGCCGTATGCTGTCGAAAGGTCTCGGAGGGTAAATATATCTTTTGAAAAAAATGAAAAAATTCGGATTGGTACTTGCAATATCGTCGCAAATGTGATACAATAAATCTGTACTATTTGAACTACCTAATATATCCGATCGGAGGTGCGTTGATTGAAATATAAGCGTTACTGTTTGAGAGGCTGCCTGTCATTTTGCGCCTTGGTGCTTTGCCTTTCGATCCTGCTCGTCTCTTGTGCACAGAAGCGCCCTGAAGCGGTTTTGCACGATGTCGGTTCCGTAGGATATATTCCCTGCATCAGCAACGATGAATATATTGAGATATCTTCGGAGCAGGCTTTTGTTTATGATCTTAACGCGGGCGGATTTACCTACATCAAAGGTGCTGACCGAGTACTTTACCCCGCAAGCACTACAAAGCTTTTGACTATAATTTACGCACTTACCTTGCTTGAGCCGGATGAGTTCGTGACTCCCGGGGATGAGATATCCTTGGTTCCGGACGGGTCATCCGTTGCGTATATCAATTCAACGCATACATTGACGGTGGAGATGTTGATCGAGGGTATGCTTATCCCTTCGGGCAACGATGCCGCATACGCGCTTGCGGCGGCAGGCGGCAGACGGATCTATCCCGGTGAGGATGAGATAAGCGGTGAGCAAGCCGTTGGGATCTTTATGGACGGAATGAATGAGTATGCGAAAAGCATAGGACTTTGCGGAAGCCGCTTTTTGACTCCCGACGGGTATTCCGATGAGGGACATTATTCGACAGTAGAGGATATCGCCATAGTCTCAAGTCTTGCTTATGAAAACGATATGATCCGCAAATATGCCGCAATGCCGGAAGACGATGTCGTATACGCAAGCGGACACACAAATCACTGGAAGAATACCAACCTTATGCTTGACAAGGACAGCAAATATTACAGTCCGTACGTGACGGGTCTTAAAACGGGCTCGCTCGGACGGGGAAATTACAGTCTCATATGCTCGGTCGAAATATCCGAAAGATCCTATATAGTCGGCGTCTTCTCCTCGAGAAGCACGGATACGAGATTTGACGATATGCTGACATTGATAGACAGGATATACGCCGTTTCGGCATAAAGACAACGGGTGCACGGAGATAATGCCGTGTACCCGTTTTTGATCCTTGACGGTCTTTGTGAATTTATTTTATTTTCTTGCCGTCAAGAACGGCACCGCGGAGCTCTTCTTTGCAATAGACGAGCTTCAGCGAGAAAAAGGGACGGTCTGAGTCAAGCAGCTCGAGAAATATACGATCTCCCTCCCACATCGGAAGCTTCAAAAGCTCGCCTTTGTTGATCCATTCAAGTACGCCCTCGTCACATTCGCGTATCTCTCCCGAAAATCCAGTGCATTTAAACAGGTGCATATGCTCACATTGACAGATGTCAGACACGAAGGTGATTATACCGCAATATTTCCAATCGGTGACGGTAAGCCCCGTCTCCTCTTGAACCTCTCGGAGCATACAGTCCTCGGGGCTTTCACCGTTCTCGAATTTTCCTCCGACCCCTATCCATTTATCACGGTTTTCGTCGTTCTCCTTTTTGATGCGGTGAAGCATAAGATACTTACCGTCTTTTTCAATATAGCACAGCGTAGTCTGTTTCATAGGCGGCTCTCCTTTGGCTTTAATGACTGTTATGACTGTATTATACATCTCTGCCGTGATAAAGTCAAGCACGATATGAATTTTCGAACGCTTTTCCACTTGACATAATTATGATATGTGGTATAATTTTACTGATGGTTATTGCTTGAAATTTACAACTTTAATGTCGAAAGGAATATTTATAAATGTCTTATAAAAAATATTACGCCGGGTTTGACGTTGGCGGGACTAAGTTCGACGCCGTGCTTTTTACGGATGACGGTCATATAGTAGAAAGAATACTTGGCAAGGGCGGAAATCCCGTTGACCTCGGATTTGATAACGCGAAGGTCCACTATCTCGGAATACTTAACAGATTATTTGAGAAGGCGGACGGCGGGCATATCGAAACGCTTTACGGCTCGGTCGCGGCGGTGGAATATTACGGCGACAAACTTACGAAATGGCTCGAGGCTAACCTCAATATAGGTAAGATCAGGGTCGAGGGTGACGGAGTCTGCCTTATCTCGGGTATGCTCGGTCATGTTGACGGAGCTTCTATGATATGCGGCACGGGATCATCGCTTTATTTCAGAAAAGGCGAGGAGTACGGTCATACGGGCGGCTGGGGTCATCTCATTGACAGCTGCGGAAGCGGATATGTTCTCGGACATCTTGCACTTAAGGCGGCTTGCCGCGCACAGGATGGGCGAGCACGACCGACATTACTTAATGAGCTCATAGAGAAAAAGATCGGCAGAACGATCTGGGAGGATTATATACGCATCTACTCCGAGGGCAGAGCTTATATTGCACAATTTGCGGAATGTGTATTCGCGGCAAGGAAGCGAGGAGACGCGGTGGCCAACGATATATTCAACCTTTGCGCAAAGGATCTCGGCGACGTCGCGTTTTCCGCGTACAGAAGTATGGGAAAGCCGTTTGATATGGTCTTGAACGGTGGAATATTTGCTCACTTTCCCGAGTACGTGGAGGCGGTAAAAGCCGCTTGCCCCGAGCAGGTAAATGTTATTATGTCGGATGTGCCTCCCGTTTACGGATGTGCCGTTGAGGCACTTTACGACGCCGGGATGTGCGCCGATGAGACTTTTAAGAAAAATTTTCTGGGTGATTACGAAAAATTTTCTGTTTGAATGGCTGATATGCAAAAGGTTAAAAATGAAAGGAGATATGTATGCCAAAGAGCGGTAATGATCTGAAATTTGCTATATTGATAGACGCCGATAATATAGGTTCGAAATATATAAAAATAATACTTGATGAGATATCCAAGGAAGGGGTCGCGACATACAAGAGAATATACGGAGATTGGACCTCTCCGACTTTGGCACCTTGGAAGCAGGTGCTCCTTGAACATTCCGTGACGCCTATGCAGCAGTACAGCTATACGGTCGGAAAGAATTCAACGGATTCGGCAATGATAATAGATGCGATGGATATCCTTTATTCGGGCAAGGTCGACGGCTTTTGTATCGCCTCGTCCGACAGCGATTTCACAAGGCTTTCTTCAAGACTTCGTGAGTCGGGAATGACCGTTATCGGTATGGGCGAGCAGAAAACCCCGCGCCCGTTCGTTTCGGCGTGCGATCGTTTCATATATATAGATAAGATACTTAAGGCATCCGAGAAGAACTCTCCCGTTGAAAGAGCGGGGAAGGCGGAACGAAGCGAGAAGAATTCGAAGACGGATAAAAGCGATAAGGCGGAAAAAGCGGAAAAGGCGGAAAGAGCCCGTCAGAAGACCGAGAAGAAGCAGACACAGAAGTCGGTTGCTGAAACCGCGGCTCATATTACCGTCTCGGATGCGGTCAACGACCTTATCGCGGGCGTTTCGCTGGATGATGACGAAACCTCCGTTACAGATATCGATACCATAAAGAATGCACTCGTTATGATAGCCGATGAAATCGCAGAGGATGACGACGACGGATGGATACTTCTCAGTGACGTCGGAAACGTGCTCAGAAAGCGCTACCCGGATTTTGATCAGCGAAACTACGGATTTTCAAAGATGATAACGTTTATCACCAGTCTTGATCTGTTTGACAGCAAAAAGATAGTGGAGGATCCTCAAAATCCGAAATCTGCGGTAATATTCGTTAAAAACAAAACGCAAGGGCAATAACAAGTATTAATTTTACGCAAAGGAAAGCGGTAGATGATATATATTTCAGACGATGGATATAACGCCATAGTGCGCGAATTCAGCTTTATTATGAAAAAATATATAATCCCACTGTTGCCGATAAGGATCAAAGGCTCGGCACTTGCGGATCATATTACAAGGAAAAGGGAAGAGTCTCAATATAACCGTCTTGTCAACTACGACAGGACGAGCGGAATGCTTACGATAGTGCCGCAGAAGAAAAATCCCGCATTTACCGTGGATATACTTTTACCGGCAGGTAAGAACTATGTTTTTAGAGCGACCGAGGCGATACTTGCCGAGATAGTGTCGGTGACCTCTCCGAAGGGGATATATGAATACGAGGAGACCGCATCGGGAGGCTACGCTCAGCTTCTTGACAGGCTTTTTGACGACAACTATATCTATCTTGAATCGATAACCGATATCGCTTTTGAAAAGGGGCTCTCGAGCTGGCTCGGCGGAACGGATGCTTGCGGACTTACCATTTTCAGACTGCTGCATAAGCTTGACAATTGGACGAGAAAGACCTACGAGGGCAAGCATTTTTCCTTCGGTGTCATAATAGATAAGGAGCTTGAATGCGGCTCGATGGATTATATCGGTTTTCTGAATAACCGAAACAGCGCGCTTGTGTCGGACGGTATATTTTCATCGGTGTATCTTGATAAAAACGGGAAGCTGATCAAAAGCCTTTATACTATGTACGACGGCAGCGATTACGATTATCCCGATCTCAAGTCGGAGGACGGCGCGGATGGCGGATCGGAGGAAAGCGTTGCGGATATGGCAAACAAAATGCTGGCGCCTTACAAATACGCCGGGTTCGCCTCGGTATGCCGCGATAATAAGATCGGAATAATCTCACTTGAGTCGGGGGATATTCTTATTATAAAGGATTCAGCTCTGATATTCAGCAAGCGTAACGACGAATGGAGCTTCTTTGATCCTGTAAGCGTTATTGATGACATAACCGCCTTCCTTTCGGAGGATGATCCGGATGCGGACAGGACAAGGATGTGGGAATACAGCCGCCTTGCCAAAGAAATATATAAGACGCTTATAGATGTTTCGTTCTCCTATACGGGCGGATGCCTCGGCATCATAAAAAATACGTCAGCAGTTTCGCGCCTTATAGATAAGAATAAGATCGTGTATGAGGATTACCTTGCGGGCAAGTATGAGATAGAAACGGATGATGTCGGAAGAGTGACGGATAGCGACGCGGAGCGAAAGCTGGCGTTGGCAAGTCTTATCTGGTACGACAGGAAGCCGCGAGATTTCGTGTTGACCAACCGCAAGCTGCGAATGGAATGTGCCGCATTCGATGGGGCTATGCTGATCGATACCGGCGGCAGGTTTATAACCGTCGGAACGATAGTAAAGGTCGAGGGCGGCGGCACGGGCGGAAGAACGCTTGCCGCTCGGTCTATTGCAAAGCTCGGTATGGGGATCAAGATATCCGCCGACGGGGATATCACCGCGTACCGTGGCAGGGATAAGGAAGTCAGTATTGCATTTTCCATCAACTGATGCTTTCTATGTTTGGGGCGGGCAGTGTGCTTTTTACACTGTCCGCGCTTTTAGTTTGCCGATTTTTCTTTTTTTGCCGAAAATGTGTTGATTTATGGGAGGATCTATGCTATAATCTATACGATACATAATTGTATATAATAAACTTGAAAGGAAATAAGTTAGACATGAAAAGAGTTCAAGAAAGATTCAGAGAGGAATCGTATGAGGTCTTGGTAGTCGGCGGCGGTATGTCGGGATTGTGCGCGGCAATTTCCGCGGCAAGACACGGTGCAAAGGTTGCGCTCGTTCACGCAAGACCCGTCCTTGGCGGAAATGCTTCAAGTGAGATAAGAATACATATCTCGGGAGCCTGCCAGAGTCTGAAGCAGCCCGATTATGAGGAAACAGGACTTCTTTATGAGCTTATGCTTGAAAACAAAAGTCAAAATGACTTTTTTAACTATTCGATTTGGGATATGGTCCTCCATCAAAAGGCAAAAGAGGAAAAAAATCTTACATTATATTTAAATACCTCTATGTACGACTGCGAGACGGACGGAAACCGTATTACCTCCATCAGTTGCTTCCAGGAAACGACGGAGATGCGTTACAAATTTAACGCCGATATTTTTGTCGATGCAACGGGCAACGGCACGCTCGGCTACTACGCAGGTGCCGAGTACAGACAGGGAAGTGAATCGCAGGCGCAGACAGGCGAGCCCCACGCTCCCGAAAAGCCGAATAACGAGAGAATGGGTAACACTATCCTTATGAAGGCAGTAAATGTCGGTCATCCCGTTAAATTTACCCCGCCCTCTTTCGCAAAGCATCTGACAGAGGAACAGCTCAGGTACAGAGTCCATTCAAAGACTATGAAAGTCGACTCAAGTATGGCGCCCGATCCGCAGGAATGGCTCAGACTTTCCGCATTCAGCTGTGCCGCAGTCGATTATGGCTATTGGTGGCTCGAGCTTATGGGAGACGGTGACGATATCATCCCCGATTTTGAAACGATAAGAGACGATCTTATGGCGTACGCTTACGGTATCTGGGATCATATCAAGAACGGCGGCGATCACGGCGCTGAAAATTATACGCTCGAATGGGTCGGCGCGCTCCCGGGCATGAGAGAGAGCCGCAGATTGATGGGCGATTATGTCCTCAGCGAGAGCGACATTCTCGATCATAAGATATTTGACGATGCCGTAGCATACGGCGGCTGGTGCATAGACCTTCACGCACCTCACGGACTCCTTGATTTTGATGTCCTTCCGAGTGATTGCCATCACTTCCTTGGCGTTTATACGATCCCTTATCGCTCGTATTATTCCAAAAATATAGATAACCTCTTTATGGCGGGCAGAGATATAAGTACGACAAAGCTCGGGCTTGCCAGCACAAGAATAATCGCTTGCTGCGCTATCGGCGGTCAGGCAGTAGGTACCGCGGCGGCACTTTGCAAGAAGTATGATTGCGATCCGAGAGAGCTTGCACCCCACGTCGGTGAACTTCAGCAGATCCTTATGAAGGACGACTGCTTCCTCCCCGGCTTCAAAAATGAGGATGAAAAAGATATGGCAAGGAGCGCATCGTTCACCGCGTCTTCGCATATCACGGGCGGAGAACCCGCAAACGTTGTGAACGGAATTTCGAGAAAGCTCGGTGCGGATCTCAATGCTTGGGTGTCGGACGGCATCTCTGAGAATGGCGAGACCATCACAATGAAGCTCGAGGGAGCAAAAACCCTCACACAGCTCAGGCTTACGTTTGATTCCGACTTCAGATATCCTATCAGAGTTACGATGTCGGCAAACCGCCAGGGTCAGCAGAGAATAGGTGTTCCCGCTGAGCTTGTAAAGGACTATACCGTTAAGCTCGTGAAGGACGGCAAGACTGTCCGTGAGATAGAAGTAAAGGGTAATCATCAGAGACAGAATGTCCTTGATTTCGAACCTACCGAGTGCGATACCGCAGAGATACATATCCTGTCCACCAACGGAGCGGATAAGATCACGGTATACGAGATTCGCGCGTATTGATGGCTTCTCCTTGGCAATATCGCCAATAAAGCATAAATTTTCCGAGAATTTTGTGCAAAAAATCAAAATAATCCAAAAAAATTTGGATATGGAATTATATGGTATGCCTAAAAATGCAATTTTGTGCATTTTGTACATTGCATAATTGCTCGCTATGTGATATAATATGCGAGAATAGAACGAAATACGTATCGGAGATGTAAGAATGTTCAGAATAGCTGTTTGCGACGATTCCGAGACGAGCTCTGCGGAGCTTTCCGGTTGCATAAAAGAGCTTGCCAAAGAGATCTCGCTCGAGACAGCAGTTGACGTCTTTCGCAACTTCAAATCTCTTTACAAAGCGATCCAGACCGAAGAATATCAGCTCTTGATACTCGAGACCTTGGTCGCGGGGGTGAACGGTATAGAGTTTGCTCGTATGGCAAGGCAGATAGGATATGCGGGAGAGATAGTTTTTCACACATCCTCAGCGGAGTATGCACTTGAAGCCTACGGTGCCTACCCGGCGGGATATGTGCTTAAACCGCCAACAAAAAAGAAGATGCGCGGCGTGTTCCGCCACATTACCGAAAAGTACCAAAGACAGCCGGCTATTGTATTAAAAACAAAAGAAGGCGAAAAGATCCCTGTGAATATATCGCAGATCTGGTACATAGAGGTGTTTAGAACGGAACTCGATGTGCATTGCGCGGGAGATGTGAAGACTTGTGTCGGATCGTTGACCGACGTGTTCGATCAGCTTGGAGACGTGCGTTTCTATCGCTCCCACCGTAGCTTTATAGTGAATATGGAGTTTGTCTCAAAGATGGATAAATACGCATTTACTATGAAAAACGGCGACAAGGTAATCATAGCAAAGAATCGATATGCCGAGGCT